>NZ_JASJHF010000255.1:0-2897 GCF_033791185.1 Moritella sp.
ATTTGATCAAAGAGCAAATATTTTCGCATCGCTTCATTATAATCGTCATCGACGGTCGTTGGATCAGTTGCAGCAGTATTAACGTCGACGATCGTATCTAAGTTATGCACAACAATATCTTGGCTGAAATTGACTTTTGGCTCATCGGTGAAAGGATCAGGCGTATTTTCAAACAACTGATATTTAGTATATTCAATCACGACCTTAGGGCTGCTAAGTAGCATAAAACTAGCTTGACGAAGGCACACTTTATAGAGTTCAGTCAATACAGCACTATCCTGCTCGAATTGTTGCCCACAGTAAAGTAGGAGATCAAGTTGGTAGGTTAATGGGTGGACAAAATTAGCACTAAATAATCGCGGTGGCAGTGCACAGTTAGTATTAGCCGTGGCTCGATTTAAATTAACAATTAAAACTGTTATTTTATTTTCTAAAATTGCCAATTCTGCATTTATGTCCCGAGGATCTGCAACTGCAATCGCTTTTTCAACACGACTATTGATTTTATCTACCGCTTTAGCAAATGCAGGGGTACACGATTGTGCTCCACGTAAATTAGCCACTGAGAGATGTAGATTCAAATAATTATAATGTTGCTCAAACTGGACTCTTTGCTCTGTATGCGCGGTTATATCGTCAAAATAACCTTCTTTAGGCCAATTTGTGCACGCAGGTAGAAACATACATATAGCTATCCATAGCAATAATTTATTCATTCAATACCTTACGGCATTAATTATGCCGAACGATTGTTCTCAGATTCAGTAATATTTTCGATAAAAGGAATTGCATTTTCCACACGTAACATAGTCATGAGCTTATAAGGTTGACCAGATACTTTGAGTAAAGCAAGTGTGCGGCGTTGCGAGGTAAGCCGCTTGAATAAGAAAACAATAGCGCCAATACCCGTTGAATCAATAAAGGTTACGTTTGAAAAGTCTAAAATAATATTTTCAGAATGTTGCTCAACTAATGCTTCCAAGCTTGGCTGTAAGCTAACTACGTGCTCAGAATCAAGATCAGAAGCTAGCTTTAAAACGATAATTCCATCGTGAGGCCGTAACATGTCCATCGTTAATACTCCTAGATAATACTGAATTTGTACAGAGCATGAATATTAACGAAATATGATATTAATATTTTCGACCCTATGTTAATAATATAGACGCAGAAGTAGAAAGTGCACAAATAAAAAAACCACCCGAAGGTGGTTTATTATAATTAAAACAAGTATTAACCTAATTTAGCACGTAATGCTGAGCCAATATCTGCTAATGAACGCACTGTTGAAACACCTGCGTCTTCAAGTGCTGCAAATTTCTCGTCTGCAGTACCTTTACCGCCAGCGATAATCGCGCCAGCATGACCCATACGCTTACCTGCAGGCGCTGTAACACCGGCAATGTAAGAAACAACAGGTTTAGTCACGTTTGCTTTAATATAAGCAGCCGCTTCTTCTTCTGCAGTACCACCAATTTCACCAATCATTACGATTGCTTCAGTTTGTGGATCTTTTTCAAACAGTTCAAGTACATCAATAAAGTTAGTACCTGGAATTGGATCACCACCGATACCAACACAAGTTGATTGACCGTAGCCTTCATCTGTAGTTTGTTTTACAGCTTCATACGTTAAAGTACCTGAGCGTGAAACAATACCAATTTTACCTGGCTTGTGAATGTGACCAGGCATAATACCAATCTTACATTCACCTGGAGTGATAACACCCGGACAGTTAGGACCGATCATACGTACATTTTGTTGATCAAGTTTAACTTTAACTTCGATCATATCTACAGTCGGGATACCTTCTGTAATACAAACGATAAGCTCGATACCAGCATCAATGGCTTCTAAGATAGCATCTTTACAAAACGGTGCAGGTACATAGATAACAGACGCTGTAGCGCCTGTTGTTTCTACTGCATCACGTACTGTGTTGAATACAGGCAGACCTAAATGTGTTGTGCCGCCTTTACCAGGAGAAACACCACCAACCATTTGTGTACCGTATTCAGCAGCTTGCTCTGAGTGGAAAGTACCTTGACCACCAGTGAAACCTTGACAGATTACTTTCGTATCTTTATTAATTAAAACGCTCATTTATTTGCCCTCCGCTGCTGCAACAACTTGTTGCGCTGCATCCGTTAGGCTAGATGCTGCGATAATATTTAATCCAGATTTAGCTAAAACTTCACGGCCTAATTCTGCATTGTTACCTTCTAGACGTACAACAACTGGTACTTTCACACCCACTTCTTGTACAGCACCAACAATACCTTCAGCGATCATGTCACAACGTACTATGCCACCAAAGATGTTTACCAGTACAGCTTTAACATTTTCATCAGAAAGGATGATTTTAAATGCTTCAGCAACACGTTCTTTTGTCGCGCCGCCGCCCACATCAAGGAAGTTAGCTGGTTTACCACCATGGATGTTAACAATATCCATAGTACCCATTGCTAGGCCTGCACCGTTTACCATGCAACCAATGCTACCGTCTAAAGCAACATAGTTTAACTCAAATTTAGCAGCGTGAGCTTCACGCGCATCTTCTTGAGTTACGTCTTGCATTAAACGCAGTTTAGGTTGGCGATACAGTGCATTTGAATCGATAGTAATTTTACCGTCTAGACAAACAAGATCACCGGCACCAGTAACAATCAGTGGGTTGATTTCAAGCAAAGCCATATCTGAATCAGTAAACATTTTAGCTAGACCCATAAAGATCTGTGTAAACTGCTTGATTTGAGCACCTTGTAAACCAAGTTTGAATGCAAGTTCGCGTGCTTGATAAGGCTGAGCACCAACAAGTGGATCAATCGTTGCTTTATGAATTAACTCAGGCGTTTCTTCAGCAACAGTCTCAATATCAACCCCACCTTCCGTTGATG
>NZ_JASJHF010000256.1:0-6388 GCF_033791185.1 Moritella sp.
GTGGGGAATTACACCCCGCCCTGAGAATTTAATCGTACAGTCAATGATTTGATTACTGTCGACAAGCTTATGGTGCCTTGATTTGGCATAAATGACAAGTATTTAAAGCGGCAGCTGTTTGACCGTAATGTGACTCTTGTCGCACTAGGAGCTATAGTTAATTTATAATTGCTTTATAGCTGTATATATCGGTAACAAAATGAGGAGTGAATGATGAAAACTATGCTAATGGTTATCGTTATGTCAGGCGTATTGAGTGCTTGTAGTAGTGACCCGCAGGGGACTGATGGCTATTTTGATGAGCCAGTAGACAATAACGATATGCCCTATATATATCCTCATCCACTGGGGGACTCCAACACGTATATAGAAATGCAAAAGGATATTGAGGCGGGGTCTGTAGATAGCTATAGCGCGTTTAATTACCCTTATGGTAATTCTTGAGCAGCCGTAATATGGGGATCGAGTGATGAAAAAAATGATGATGGTAATTGTTATATCAGGTGTTTTGAGCGCTTGCAGTAGTGATCCTAATCGGGTCGGTAGTTATTCAGGTGAATATGAAGAGAATTCATATCTCCTGCCAGAGGAACGTTTGAATCCTTATTCAGAGCATTACAGACAGATGCAATATGAAGATGAATATGAAGCTTCATATAACTATAAAGATGAATATGATTATGAATATGAAGATAGCTTCAATGAGTTTCATTATTAATTTATAGTAAAATGATGGTTTATCAATGTGCTTGTGGTTATTACACTTAGCACATTGATAAGTAGCTGGGATCTAACCGCCAGCTAGTTTAACGGTATAGCCTTTTTTCTCTAAAAATTCTTTGGCCATCTCTCGTTGGTCGCCTTGGATCTCGATGATGAAATCTTTCACGCTACCGCCCACACCACTTTTCTTTTTTAATTCTTTAGCCAGTGCTTTTAATTCTTTTTCGGGTAAGTCGATACCGCTAATTGTCGTCGCGCCTTTACCTTTACGGCCTTTAGTTTCACGGCGAATACGCACAATACCATCACCTTCTGGCGCCGTTTCAATTTGTTTTTCTTCTTTAATACGGCCGCTTTCGGTTGAGAAAAACATGCGGATATTGTCATCGAAATGCATATCAATACTCATTAACAGTCAATAAAAGGGTGTTCAGTCAAGCTGAGTTAGGGAGGATTATAGCAAACAAAAGTAAAAATGATAATGCTGGCGTAAACGCTTCCCCAAACCGCATATGTAAGTTTGGGGAAATGTGCGTGACGCTGAGGTTATGTCATTCGCATGAGCTGATAACTAGTTATCAAACTCATGAATAATATGATTGAGCAGGCTGCCTTCTAACAGTGATTTGCGTACTAATGCGACACCAGCCATAGACGGTTCATTTTGAAATTTAGCTTCGCTAATCACCAAGTTTGGTACGAAACTACCTAAAGCATGCTGCGCCACACTGTGCTCAATAATAGGGAAAATGAGCGATTTTGCTGCGACAATCTCGCCTTTGATTAACACCTTTTGTGGGTTAAACAAGTTAACAATGATTGCAATAGCTTGACCAAGTAGCTTACTCATGCGTTGTAATACTTGCACGGATAATTCATCACCATGATTAGCCGCATGACAAATGGATTCGATGCTTAAATTATCAAGTGTCAGGCTGGTTTCATGACCTTGGGTAATCAACGCTGTCATCTGTTTAAGGATCGCTTCATTAGAAGCAATGGTTTCTAAGCAACCATGGCTGCCACAATGGCAAAGTAAACCGAGTGGGTCAATACGGATATGACCAATTTCCCCCACTTGGTTATTGTAATTAGTAAAGATTTTACCGTTATTAATAATACCTGAACCGATACCATCATGCACCGACAGTAATACACTGTCTTGACAGTCTTGCGCCGCACCAGAATACAGTTCTGCTAATGATAAAGCTTGGGTATGGTTGGCAATATAAGCAGGAACACTAAACTCTTCGGTGAGCAGTTTCCCGAGCGGTATATCTTTTAAATTGTGTTTTGGTAGATACACAATCGTGCCTGATTCACGGTCGATCAAGCCGGGTGATGTCACCGCTATGGCGATAAGACGCTGTTTGTCAGGGTCAATATTAGCGTTAATGAAGTCAGCTATTTGCGCGAATAAAAAGGGGATCACATCGTTGCTTGGGGCAGTGTTTAAAGCGACACGGTAATCGGTCAGCTTAGAACCTGCAATGTCATGCAATGCGATAGTTAAATTGTTACGACCGAGTTTACAGCTGAGAAAGACAAATGGATCTATTTCACAGGTTAGCGATATAGCTGGTCGACCACCAGTAGAGGCTTGTTGTGCAACCTCTTTAATTAACCCCGCCGCCATTAATTGACGTGTCATTTTAGTGATACTAGCAGGCGCTAGTTCGCTAAGTTTTGCTAAATCAACGCGTGAAATTTGCTTCTGTTCATCGATAAGGCGATAAACAGAAGCCGTATTGACTTGCTTAATAAATTCAATATTGGCGACTGGGCTATGTTTCATAATTAGAAGTTTTTCACTTGTCCGTTTACGATCGTTTTGATAACAGTGAAGTCCGCATCAAAGGCTGTTAAATTTGCAACTTTGCCTTTTGCAATGCTACCAAGTTTATCATCTACACCGATTGCTTTTGCAGGGTATAGATTTGCCATGCGCAGTGTTTCATCTAGCGGTAAGCCAACGTGTTTCACTGTATTTTCAACTGCTTCGATCATGGTTAATGCTGATCCACCTAGTGTACCATCGGCACCAACACATTTACCATCGCGATAGAACACTTCTGTGCCCACGAAGTCAAAAGACTCGATTTCGGCACCCGCTGGTGCGACGGCATCCGTCACTAAGACTAATTTTTCGCCCATTAGCTTGTGGCTCATGCGCACATTGGCGTAATCGACGTGGTGACCATCAACAATAATACCGGCGTAAACGTCTTGATGATCATAAATCGCCCCGACCACACCAGGATCACGACCGGTAATCGAGGACATTGCGTTAAACAAATGAGTTGCGAAGCGAGCGCCAGCGTCAAAACCTTGCATACATTCAGTATAAGTTGCGTTGGTGTGGCCGACTGATACTAATATGTCAGCTGCCGCTAATTGTTTAATATGCGCTGAGTCAGTATTTTCGGGTGCTAACGTTACTTTGCTAATCACCGCACTGTTATTACAGATATGGTCAATCATCACTTGTTCACTGCGGCGAATAAGGTCAATACTGTGAATGCCTTTTTTCGCTGTAGACAAGTAAGGACCTTCTAGATGTAAACCTAGAGCTTGGTTACTGTGCTTGGCTAAATATGCAGTCATGGTATCGATAGCAGACTTCATGGCTTCATCAGTCGCCGTGATTAAAGTAGGCAAGTAACTGGTACAACCAAAACGTTCGTTGGTTTGCTGCATGATCTCAAGGGTATCAATACTAATCGCAGTATTAAATAATACGCCACCACAGCCATTGATTTGCAAATCAATGAAGCCGGCAGTCAGGGTTGCACCTGAAAGATCAATACGTTCGATATCTGCTGGGCAATCGGCAAGCGCAATAACATCATGAATGTATTCACCATCGACAATTACACAGTGCTCAGTTAGCACTCTGTCGTTTGTGTAGATAGTACAATTAGTGAGTGCATACATGGTCATTACTCCGTAATAAAGCTTTGAATATTTTGCGCTTCTAGCTCTTTAAAGTAGCGTACAGTTTTTACTTTTAATTCCATCGTAGCTGGTTCGTCACAAGCAATGATTGATTTAGCGTGTAATTGTAGCGCAGAGATAGTCCAAAGGTGGTTTACACTGCCTTCTACTGCTGCTTGAAGTGCTAATGCTTTGTTGTGCCCAGTGATTAACACCAGGATTTCTTTTGAGTCTAATAGTGTACCAACGCCGACCGTCAGCGCAAGTTTTGGCACTTGGCTAATATCATTGTCAAAGAAACGTGAATTAGCAATACGCGTATCTTCAGTTAGTGTCTTGATACGAGTACGTGATGCTAATGACGATGCTGGTTCGTTAAATGCGATATGACCATCAACACCTACGCCACCCATAAATAGGTTTATTTGACCGTAGCTCTTAATTTTAGCTTCGTAACGCTGACATTCAGCTTCAAGGTCCTGTGCATTACCGTTCAGCAAGTTCACGTTCTTATCTTGAATATTTACATGATTAAAAAAGTTGCTGTACATGAATGTGCGGTAGCTTTCTGGATGATCTTTATCTATACCTACATATTCATCCATATTGAAAGTCACAACATGTTCAAAACTAACTTCACCTGCTTGGTGTAATGTGATTAACTCTTTATACGTCGTTAGTGGAGTACCGCCAGTTGGTAGGCCTAAAACAAATGGTTTATCGGCTGTTGGATTAAACGCGTTAATTTTATTAACGATATAAGCTGCGCTCCAGCGACCGACTTGAGCTGGGGTAATCAAAGGAATTAATCTCATGCGATACTCTCTATAGTTTTTAAGTGATATTGATACTTTTTTTTAATTGTAAATTAAGTTTTCGGATCCAGCCATCAAAACTTGTCTTTTTCTGCTCAAATGGTTGAATTAGATCACAGTGTCGCGAATTAAAGATGAATTTGGTTTGTCATTAATGACGTCTTACTTTACATTACGAAATAAGTTGTGAGGTAAGTACGAAGTCTGTTTTTTTTAATGGAACAGCTCTAGTTTCTTAACAAAAACAAAACATTTATTTAGATTTTAAACTTAGAAAAGGATAGTGGCTGTATGTTTAGCTATTTACAAAAAATTGGTCGTGCACTGATGGTTCCTGTGGCAGTTTTACCTGCTGCTGCTGTATTAATGGGTATTGGTTATTGGATTGATCCAGTAGCATGGGGCGGTGAAAGCATGCTTGCAGCATTCTTCATCAAATCTGGTGCTGCAATCATTGATAACATGTCTCTTCTATTTGCTGTAGGTGTTGCTTACGGTATGTCAAAAGACAAAGACGGCTCAGCCGCGCTTGCTGGTCTTGTTGGCTTCTTAGTTGTCACGACATTGCTTTCACCGGGGGCTGTTGCTGCTATCCAAGGTGTTGGCGCTGACCAAGTTTCTGCCGCTTTCGGTAAGATCAACAACCAATTCGTTGGTATCTTAGTTGGTGTTATCTCTGCTGAGCTATATAACCGTTTCAGTGAAGTTGAGCTGCCTAAAGCGCTAACCTTCTTTAGTGGTCGTCGCCTTGTTCCTATCGTAACTTCATTTGTAATGATGGGCGTATCGTTCGTACTAATGTACATCTGGCCACTTATTTTTGATGGTCTGGTATCTTTCGGTACAAGTATTAAAGATATGGGTCCTACAGGCGCTGGTATCTATGCATTCTTTAACCGTATGCTTATCCCTGTTGGTCTTCACCATGCACTTAACTCAGTATTCTGGTTTGACGTTGCTGGTATTAACGATATTCCTAACTTCCTTGGTGGCGCACAATCACTAGCAAACGGCAACGCAACTGTTGGTGTTACTGGTATGTACCAAGCTGGTTTCTTCCCTATCATGATGTTTGGTCTATTAGGTGCGGCACTCGCGTTCGTTCATACTGCTAAACCTGAAAACAAAGCGAAAGTAACATCTATCATGATGGCTGCTGGTTTCGCAACATTCTTCACCGGTGTTACAGAACCACTAGAATTCTCATTCATGTTCGTTGCGCCTGTACTATTTGTACTACATGCATTCCTAACGGGGGTGTCTGTATTCATCGCTGCTTCAATGCAGTGGATTGCAGGTTTCGGCTTCAGTGCTGGTCTCGTTGATTTAGTATTGTCTTCACGTAACCCACTTGCTACACAGTGGTACATGTTGCTTGTTCAAGGTGCTGCATTCTTCGTTATCTACTACGTTTCATTCCGCGCTATCATCGTTAAGTTTAACCTTAAGACTCCTGGCCGCGAAGACGCTGGTGAAGAAGCTGCAGCTCCGGCTAAAGCAGGTAAAGCATCACACGTTGAAGTTGCTGCTAAAGTTTTCGAACTTGTTGGTGGTAAAGACAACTTAGTACACGTTGATAACTGTGCGACACGTCTACGTCTTGATGTTAAAGATTCATCTTTAGTAAATGACGCTGAACTTAAGCGCCACGTACCAGGTGTAATCAAGCCAAGCAAAACGGCTGTTCAAGTCGTGATTGGTCCACAAGTTGAATTCGTTGCTAACGCACTTAAAAAACTTGTTTAATATCCTTACCGTGAAGTTAGCTACTAAGTAGTTAACCGCTAGGTACAAAAAGGGCGATGCAGTTAATGCATCGCCCTTTTTTTATAAGCATATAAATTGGATAACAAAGGGCTAAATAAAGAACTAAGCAAATAGCTAAACAAATAACGAATAGGTATGACCTGACAATT
>NZ_JASJHF010000257.1:0-36456 GCF_033791185.1 Moritella sp.
TGTTAAACCTAAGCGCTCATGAATATTTTTAAACATTGGTTGATTATAAAACATCTCATCAAACTTCCCACTCGCAATTAAAATTTCTAAACCAGCTTCTATATCCTTAGCTAATTCAGGCTTTTTAGGGTTAACAAAGAAGTAAGCAGGTGAATAATATTGAATTAAAATATTGCTATCAATTTTTTGAGTTTCAGGACCTAAACGATTAAACTCACCTTCAATTTCAGCGGCGCCAAGCGTAAAGTAATCAAATCGCTTTGCATTTAACATTTTGTATAATAATGAGTACTCAATACTTGTAACGACTGTTAAACCATCATTCTTGAGAATTTTAGCATCAGGCCATGATTCAACTTGTCCAACTTTTAATGCTTTAAACTGCTCATTAGATAACGAAGCAAATTTACTTTCATCGGTTTTATTTATAATTGGCAATCGATTACCCAGTAAACCTTTGAAAAGAGGTATTCTTATTGGTGTTAAACGGTGCTCTACTGCAGATGACGTCATCGTCCAAATAACATCAATCTGGCCAGACTCTACACTACGTAGTACGCGCTCTCCCAGACCAGAAATCGGCATGTTATTAATGGTATATTGTTTACCTGAAGCATCTAATGCAGCCGAAATTAACGTACTTTGCCAACTATTTACACCACCAAACATGGTTTTAACTTCAGTTTGAGCAAGCACAGTGCTAGAGGATAAAAAACATATTATAATTAAAAACTTGTGTATTTTTCGCATATTCATTCTTCTTTTATTAGATTGCATAGCAGCTCTGTTTCCTGACAAAAGGTATTCTTCACATACCCTAAGTACATGGTTCGTTATAATTTAGAAATAGTATTCAACACCGATTGATAACTCTGAATAATCTGCCGATTTCCATCGAATTGTACCACCGTCTGAGTCTGTATAACCGTTCGAATAACTTGCTCCGTCACCAAAATCAAGGGTTCGAGCACGCACATAAAGCACCGCTGATGGGTCAACAAAATACATAGCTTGAGCTGAAATAACGTTATCATCGGTATTATTAATTGTTTTTCCATCACGCTCTAACTCAAAATTAGCCGCATAGCCCAATTTATACTGCCAATCACCAGTCGTATACATAATGGCTGTAGACATTGCATTTTGTGACTCATCAACACCTGTACCCGACCTCGCTGCCATCATTTTATATTGAGCATAGAAAGATATGCCATTCTCAAACCAACCTTGCATACCGACAAGATAAGAGTCGTTATCCCAAGTGGTTGATTCTGAAACTATGTTTCGATTTGCTTCATAAGCAGCATCCAATTGAATTGGTCCAATTTTATAATGTGTAGCAACGCCAATCCAGTGATCATTCCCCTCACCTAATCCCGCGCTATCTCCTGCACCAACGGCAATATCAAAAGATAATGCATCTGCATAAATAGGGGTATCCCAACGAATGGTATTTGATTGGCGATCTTGGTATTTAGCTCCACCAATAGTCCCACCCCAGTCATATACATCACCTAAACCAGGATTTGAAGCAGGCCAATCGACTAATTCATACATAGGTGTTAATACTCGCCCTAAGCGGACTAGACCCAGTGAATCACTTTCAAAACCAACAAAGGTATCTCGCTCACCTAGACCAGCGCCTTCACCACCAAAGCTAGGGTCTACATAACCACCTTCAATTTGCCAAATGAATGTTGGATTAAATTTTGTAAATTTTTTCGAACCACGAAAACCAATACGTGATTCATTATTTAACTGCATGCCACCAAGATCGTTATCTTTCTTAACAGAACCAGAATCATAATCACGATAAGCGGCCTGCATCGCGATAATACCGTAAACTTCATAGCTTACGTCCTCTTTTAATGTATCTTCATTTACTACATCAGCATCTGCTGCCATCGTTGGTGTTGTGCCAATTAACAAAGTGGAAATTACTGCACCTAAAAATGTTTTCTTAAAAATAATCATATACCTTACTATTCAAGATAAAAAAGAACGATTCCTCCCAACGGCCAAAGCATTTTAACTAAAGAACTATTTGAAAGGGGACTGTTGACTAAAATCATAGCAACTAGACCTTTTTATTATTGATGCATGAAGTTTGGATATCCAGAGGAAAAATTAGCCATAGAACTTAATCCTATGCCTAGTACATATAATTGGAATGTAGATAACGCTGAATTTTCGCGGAAGGAATTTTATATAATTATTAAATAAATCAAAACGTTGAACCAGGGTCTAACAATTCAAACCCCAGCATATAACTAAATTGTAAATATTAAAAAACTTTTTGGCTTTTAAGTGCAATAGTTAATAACTTAGCTGTTATGGGCTGGAATTCGCACCCATCCTTCCATCAAAATACGTGCACTGCGGCTCATACTGGCTTTGGTCACCGTCCACTCTCCGTTAACCAAACTAGCCTCTGCGCCAACCCGTATGTCCCTGATGGATGACCAAAGTTCACCGCATTACGAGCGCCACCGCCCGCCGCCAAATTCACTAATGTGCCAGGCACAGCGGCAGCAGCGCCAATGGCTACCGCAGCTGTGCCCATCATGGCGTGATGTAATTTCCCCATCGACAATGCCCTTACCGATAAATCAATCTCATTGGCGGTAATAGCCTTATCACTTGAGGATACATAGTCAGCAGACTTCGCGACAAACGCCACTTTAGGTGTATGCTGACGCTGAACAGCTTCTGAAATATCAGTAATTAAGCCCATTTTAACTGCGCCATAGGCACGGATCGCTTCAAACATCGCTAATGCTTCAACGTCGCTATTTATAGCCTCTTGCAACTCTGAACCTGTGTAACCGACATCCTCGGCATTAATGAAAATAGTTGGTATGCCCGCGTTAATCATCGTCGCCTTTAGCTGTCCACCCGCCACAACAGACTCTGGTATTATTAAGTCATCAATCAGATTACCGGTTGGGAACATTGCCCCTTCGCCATCAGCTGGATGCATAAATTCAACAGCGACTTCCGCAGCAGGAAAGGTCACGCCATCTAGCTCAAAGCCACCAGTTTCTTGTACCAAGCCATTAGTCATCGGCACATGGGCAATAATAGTTTTACCAATATTGGCTTGCCAAATACGTACAATAGCAATGCCATTTTCTGGGATACGAGTCACATTAACTAAACCACTGCTTATCGCAAATGAGCCTACAGCGGCAGACAAATTACCACAGTTGCCACTCCAATCTACGAATGGTTTATCAATCGATACCTGACCAAACAGATAATCAACATCATGATCGGGTCTGTCCGTGGCCGACACGATCACCGCTTTACTGGTGCTCGATGTTGCCCCGCCCATACCATCGGTTTGTTTGCCATAAGGATCTGGGCTGCCGATAACACGCAGCAATAACGCATCCCGCGCAGCTCCAGCGACTTGCGCGGCCTCGGGTAAGTCGTGCAGATTAAAGAACACGCCTTTGCTGGTGCCACCGCGCATATAGGTCGCAGGGATCTTAAGTTGTGGTAAATATGTCCTATTATTTGTCATTTATCAGCACTCCTTACTGAGAGTCACTCGATTCAAGAAAATCCTGTGCAAAGCGTTGCAATACACCACCAGCGCCATAGATAGACACTTCTTCAGCGGTATCTAAACGACAAGTAACAGGCACTTCGACACGCGTACCGTTCTTACGATTTATAATCAGAGTAAGTTCAGAACGAGGCGTTGGCAGGCCAATAACATCAAAAGTTTCACTACCATCAATCGCATAGGTTTGACGGTTTTCACCGGTTTTAAACTCAAGTGGTAATACCCCCATACCAACCAAGTTAGTGCGGTGAATACGCTCAAACCCTTCAGCAACAATCGCTTCAACACCTGCTAGACGCACACCTTTTGCCGCCCAGTCACGTGATGAGCCTTGGCCATAATCAGCACCGGCAATAATAATCAGTGGCTGTTTACGCTGCATATAGGTTTCAATCGCTTCCCACATGCGACTGACTGTACCTTCCGGTTCGATTCGCGCTAGTGAGCCTTGTTTTACTTGGCCGTTTTCTAACACCATTTCATTGTTTAATTTAGGGTTAGCAAAGGTCGCACGTTGCGCCGTTAAGTGATCGCCTCGGTGAGTGGCATACGAGTTAAAATCAACTTCCGGTAAACCCATCTTATCTAAATACGCACCCGCGGCACTATCGAGCATAATGGCGTTAGACGGTGATAGATGATCGGTAGTAATGTTATCGCCCAATACCGCGAGAGGACGCATACCCTTAAGAGTTCGTTCACCCGCTAATGCCCCTTCCCAATAAGGTGGACGGCGAATATAAGTACTCATTTCACGCCAGTCATATAGCGGATCAGGCTGCTTGCCATAATCAACACTGCACTCGATATCAGTGCCAAACATCGGGTTGTAAACTTGACGGAACTGCTCAGGTTTAACACTCGCTTTAAGCACTTCGTCAATTTCTTCATCGCGAGGCCAAATGTCTTTTAGGGTGATGGCATTACCGGCTTGATCAAAGCCAAGTGCATCACGCTCAATATCAAAACGTATGGTACCAGCGATTGCATAAGCAACCACTAACGGTGGCGAGGCAATGAAGGCTTCATTGGCATGAGGATGAATACGACCATCAAAGTTACGATTTCCCGACAACACTGCGGTGGCATATAAATCACGCTCTAAGATCTCTTGTTGAATAACCGGATCAAGTGCGCCGCTCATGCCATTACACGAAGTGCAGGCAAACGCCACAATACCAAAACCAAGTTGTTCGAGTTCGGGTAACAATGTCGCTTCTTCTAGATACAACTTCACTGCTTTTGAACCCGGTGCCAGAGATGTTTTAACCCAAGGTTTACGGGTTAATCCTAACTTATTGGCATTACGAGCAATCAAACCTGCGGCAATCATGTTGCGTGGATTACTGGTATTAGTACAGCTAGTGATAGCAGCAATGATCACAGCCCCATCAGGCATTTTACCCGGTTCATTATCGACCTTACCACTGATGCCACGTTTGGCTAATTCAGACGTAGGCACGCGATTATGTGGATTTGATGGGCCGGCGATGTTACGGCACACCGTCGATAAGTCGAATGTTAATACACGCTCATACTCAACGTTAGCCAAATCATCGGACCATAGGCCTGTTTGCTTGGCGTAAGTTTCCACCAGCTTAACTTGATCGTCCTCACGACCGGTTAATTTAAGGTAATCAATGGTCTGCTCATCAATTGAAAACAGTGCCGCTGTTGCACCATATTCCGGCGTCATATTTGAAATAGTAGCGCGATCGCCTAAGGTTAAATGCTTAACACCATCACCATAAAATTCGAGATAACTGGACACGACTTTCTGCGCACGCAGGAATTCTGTCAATGCCAACACGGTATCGGTTGCCGTCATCCCTGCTGGTGGTTTGCCCGTTAGCTCAACACCAATAATATCTGGTAAACGCATATATGACGCGCGTCCTAGCATCACACTCTCAGCTTCAAGACCACCGACGCCAATAGCAATAACCCCCAAAGCATCAACCATAGGTGTGTGACTATCTGTTCCTACTAACGTATCAGGAAATGCGACACCGTGACGAGATTGGATCACCGGCGACATGCGTTCTAAGTTGATCTGATGCAGAATACCGTTACCCGGTGGAATGACATCGATATTTTTAAATGCGGTTTTGGTCCAGTTAATAAAATGAAAACGGTCATCATTACGGCGATCTTCAATAGCACGGTTTTTTGCAAACGCATCAGGATCAAAACCAGCGTGCTCTACAGCCAATGAATGATCTACAATCAATTGCGTTGGTACCACAGGGTTTACCTTGGATGGGTCTCCGCCTTTCTCTGCGATGGCATCACGTAAACCGGCTAAATCAACTAATGCAGTCTGGCCTAAAATATCATGACAAACCACGCGGGCTGGAAACCAAGGAAAATCAAGATCACGCTTACGTTCAATTAACTGTTTTAGCGAATCTGCTAATGCCGCAGGTTCACAGCGACGCACCAAGTTTTCAGCAAACACCCGCGAGGTATAAGGTAAGGTTGCATACGCGCCAGCTTGAATATCATCAACTGCAGCACGGGTATCAAAATAATCCAGCTCACTGCCAGGCAGTGCTTTACGATAGTTAGTATTCATAATCCATTATCTCTCTGCAATGGGTGTAACGACTCTAGGCTCTGCACCAATATAATCTGCGCTTGGACGTATAATGCGGTTGTTGCTGCGCTGTTCCATCACATGCGCAGCCCAGCCTGTTAAACGAGAGCAAACAAAGATAGGCGTGAATAATTTAGTTGGAATGCCCATGAAATGATAAGCAGAGGCATGAAAGAAGTCGGCGTTACAGAACAGCTTTTTACTGTCCCACATAAACTCTTCACATGCGACCGAGATATCGTATAACCCAGTATCACCATATTCATACGCTAGTTTTTCAGACCACTTTTTAATGATGACGTTACGCGGATCAGAAGTGCGGTAAATCGCATGCCCAAAGCCCATGATTTTCTCTTTACGCTCTAGCATGCCAGCCATTTGGATTTTGGCATCGGCTGGAGAGCTAAACTGCTGGATCATCTCCATCGCCGCTTCATTAGCACCACCGTGTAATGGCCCACGCAAAGTACCGATGGCGCCCGTTACACACGAGAACATGTCCGATAAAGTCGACGCACAAACACGCGCACTAAAGGTGGATGCATTAAACTCATGCTCTGCATATAGAATCAGTGACACATCCATCACGCGGCGATGTTGTGCTGACGGGGTTTCACCACGTAGCAGTTTGAGAAAATGACCAGCCAATGAATCTTCACCTGTGGTGCAGTCAATTTCAACACCGTCATGAGAATAACGATACCAGTAGCACATGATGGCAGGGAATGCGGCAAGCAAACGATTGGCGGCTTTATTTTGCGTAGAGAAATCAACTTCTGGTTCTATGTTACCTAAGAATGAGCAACCTGTGCGCATCACATCCATAGGGTGCGCATCTGCTGGAATATGCTGTAATACTTCTTTAAGTGATTGCGGTAAATCACGCTGGTTATGCAATTGTGCTTTGTAGGTTTCCAGCTGATCAAGTGTTGGCAATTCACCATTAAACAATAAATAAGCCACTTCTTCAAAGGTCACGTTCTCGGCTAGATCTGCAACGTCATAACCACAATAGGTTAAGCCACTACCCGATTTACCCACTGTACAGAGTGCCGTTTCACCTGCGCTTTGACCGCGTAACCCTGCGCCTGATAATTTTTTATCTGTCATCATTATTCCCTTAATTTGTATTAATACGTTAATACTGAACAGTTAATACTGAATAGTATTAACGTGAAACGGTTCATAGCAACTCTACATACACCATTGCGCTTACTACAACGGGCTCACTCTGCAACATCCTGTTTGCTATTGTTCGCTTGATTGTTTAGTTCTGATTTTATCTATCTTCTGTTTAAGAAAGTTATTTGTTTTTTCCTTCGGCTCTCTATTTGTTTTTTCCTTCGGAAAAGAGATTATCCAATTTTTTCTCATAGTCGTGATAACCAAGATAATCGTATAAATCCATACGCGTTTGCATGCTATCTACCACGGCTTTTTGGTCACCATCACTGAGCAAGGTTTTATATACCAATTCTGCGGCTTTATTCATGGCTCTAAATGCAGATAATGGGTAAAGCACCATCGCGCAACCCCATTCACCCAGCTGCTCTTTATTCCATAATTCGGTTTGCCCAAACTCGGTGATATTAGCTAAGATTGGAACATCTAGTGCGGCTGAAAATGCACGATAATGGGCTTCAGTTTTTATCGCTTCAGCAAAAATACCGTCAGCACCAGCTGCAACATAGGCTTGTGCTCTGGCAATTGCAGCTTCTAGCCCTTCCTGTGCAAATGAGTCGGTGCGCGCCATAATGAAAAAATCAGGATCGGTACGTGCATCAACAGCGGCTTTAATTCGGTCAACCATTTCTGCTGTCGAGACAATCTCTTTATTGGGACGGTGACCACACCGCTTTTGCGCTACTTGGTCTTCTAAATGTACCGCTGCAGCGCCTGCTTTTTCCATATCTCGAATGGTTTTAGCAATGTTAAAAGCACCGCCCCAACCAGTATCAATATCAACCAGCAGCGGTAGACTCGATGCCGCGGTAATACGCTGAACATCAACAATGACATCATTCAGTGACGTCATTCCGAGATCAGGTAAACCGTAAGATGCATTCGCGACACCACCACCAGAAAGGTAAACAGCTTGATGACCCAGTTGCTCTGCCATCATGGCGCAATAAGCATTGATTGTACCGACAATTTGCAGTGGTTTATTATTGCCCAAGGCTAAACGGAATTTAGCGCCTGGGGATAAGCGTTGAGACGAAGGTGATCCTGTAGACATAATATTTCTCTCCTTGAACTGATGCTGTTAATGTTTTGCTTTGAGTCTATTTTTATCGTTACCTGCTTCTTGCTCTAACTGTTTATCATTCTGACAATTTATTGTTCTGATCCTTGATTAGCTATTTTTCTTTCGATGTTTGTACGTGAAGCAGCGATGTGACGACGCATTAGCAGCTCCGCTAATTCCCCATCTCTATCACTAATGGCTTCGATAATTTGAGCGTGCTCTGAAAAAGCGCGACTGGCTCTTGGACTATGCATACCAAACTGGCAGCGGTACATACGGACTAAATGATAAAGCTGACCACAAATCAAATTAATGAGCTGCGCATTATGGCTACCGAGGATAACTTTGTAATGAAAATCTAAGTCCCCCTCTTCCTGATAATAAGCCACGCCGTCTTTAAGTGCTTGTGCCGAAGCATGTTGACTCAGCATGACTTTCATGTCGACAATTTCGTCATCACTCATGTTTTCAGCCGCTTGCCTACATGCCATGCCTTCTAACGCTTCTCGTACAAAATACAGGTCGAGTAAACCTTGCGTTGTGCACTCAACTACACGTGAACCAACATTGGCTTTTCGTTCAATTAAATGGCATTTCTCTAATCTATTTAATGCTTCGCGTAGCGTAGAGCGACTTATTTGATAGCGCTTTGCAAGCTCAGGTTCACTGATCTTACTGCCAGCGAGTAGCTCACCATCAACAATGGCACGCTGCATTTGCTCAAAAACTTTATCCGCTGTAGTTACAGCGACTATTTTTGTTGGGTCATCTAAAGGCATTATATTGTCGACAATTTATAAGTTTAGCTCAATATTATTGCGTTTTTACATTTTGTCAACATCCCGATAACCAAACTGTCTATTTGAACAAGAGTTAACTAGGCAATATTTTAGCTTACAGTTTGATTTCTTGGTGCAGTGAACTATTTACCAAGTCTCTTCATCACACAAGAAAAACACTTTAAGTATTTGTAATAAAATATATTATTTAATTTTTTCAAGAATAAAAAATAGCCCTAATTAAAATTAATTAGCAATATCGATTTCACTACAGGATCATCAATCTCCACTCTATTTATATGGTTAAACATTCTGAGAATGGATATTCCACTGATATTTGCCGCTAAATTTGCTACACTAACCTAACTCGAAATAAATACATAAATAGAGCAGGACTGTTCTAACTGAGGAAAAATGAGTATTAATAGGGATAAATATAGTATTGATAATACTGATTATACTGTTGGACAAGATAATGTTCAAAAATGGGGATTTGATGTTCACAATCCCGTATTCGGCATCAGCGCATCACTAATCGGACTCTTTTTAGTTGTCATTTTATTAGTTGAACCTGAAACTTCAAAATCTTTTCTAGATGGTATCAAATTTCAAATCATCGGGACCTTTGATAGCCTATTCATGTGGTCTGCAAATATCTTTGTTATTTTCTGCCTTGGCTTAATTGTCTCACCATACGGAAAGATCCGTTTAGGTGGCGATGATGCTAAAGCTGATTATAGCAGTATGTCTTGGATAGCAATGTTGTTTGCTGCCGGTATGGGTATTGGCTTAATGTTCTGGGGGGTTGCAGAACCCGTTGCTTATTATACCGGTTGGTTTGAGACACCTCTCAACGTGACTGCAAATACACCAGAAGCGGCCAAACTAGCATTGGGTGCAACCATGTTCCACTGGGGTTTACACCCTTGGGCCATTTACGGTGTAGTTGCATTATCACTGGCTTTCTTTGCTTATAATAAAGGCCTACCACTTTCAATGCGCTCTGTGTTCTACCCTATCCTAGGCGATAGAACGTGGGGCTGGGCTGGTCACATTGTCGATATTCTTGCGGTACTCGCAACACTATTTGGTTTGGCAACATCGCTAGGTTTAGGTGCGCAACAAGCGGCAAGTGGTTTCCACCATGTGCTAGGCATCGAAAACGGTCTACCTTTACAAATATCAATCATTTTCATCGTTACCTTATTGGCTGTCGTATCAGTTATTCGTGGTATTGACGGTGGCGTAAAAGTAATCAGTAATATCAACATGCTGTTGGCATTAGTGTTATTAATATTTGTGGCTTTAGTTACCTTTGCCGTATCTATGGGCACTATCCCAACGACTATCATGGCTTATGTTGAAAATATTATTCCATTAAGTAACCCAATTGGTCGTGAAGATTCAGCTTGGATGCACGGTTGGACTGTATTCTACTGGGCATGGTGGATCTCATGGTCACCATTCGTTGGTATGTTCATTGCGCGCATTTCACGTGGCCGCACAATTCGAGAATTCATCACCGCGGTATTACTTGTTCCAACTGCTGTAACGGTATTATGGATGTCGGTATTTGGTGGTGTAGCTATCGATCAAGTTGTAAATAACGTAGGTACTCTAGGCACTGAAGGCTTAAAAGAAGTACCATTAGCAATGTTCCAAATGTTTGACGCGCTACCTATGGGTCAAGTGTTATCAATGCTTGCGGTATTATTGGTATTAGTATTCTTCATTACGTCATCGGACTCAGGTTCACTGGTTATCGACAGCATTACCGCTGGCGGTAAAGTCGATGCGCCAGTACCACAACGAGTGTTCTGGGCATTTATTGAAGGTGCTATCGCTGCTGCGCTACTTTGGGTTGGCGGTACACAAGCAATTGAAGCATTACAAGCTGGTGCAATCTCAACGGCATTACCGTTCACCGTTATCTTATTGGTAATGTGTGTGAGCTTACTAATGGGCTTGAGAACTGAACAGCATAATCGCAAATGATTGGTATGATAGGTTTTCGACTGTGAAAATCTAATCTACAACATTGATGCATGAAAAAGGCCACGCGTTACATTAACGCGTGGCCTTTTTATTCATCATATTATTGCGTTAAGCTAACTTCATTTGCTTCAATATTTAACTCTGCCAGTTTATTCAGTAAGGCTTCGATATTTTTCTTACCTGAACCTTCATTTGCCATTTGCAAGCGCGCAACGCCAGAAAATGCATCGCCAAAAGTTGCGGTATGTGGGGCTTCCACAGCTTCATCCAGTATTACTTTGCCAGTGATGGTGTCAGTCAGCGTATATTTTACTTTTGTCGTTACAGTCATATCAAGGCCAAACATTGGCTGCTCTACGTCAACAATTTTAGCTGATAATTGATATTTACCATTTTCGGAGAATAGTCCTTGCTCCAATAGACTTTCTTTAATTGCACCGGAAAAAGAAACATCACTAATTTCTGACGTCCAAGCAGCATTAGTCTCTTCACCACCTGAAACGGCTGACAAGGTCAGATTATTTTGTACTGCTACTGGATATACTTTTTGTTCACCTTGATACACCATATTCTCAACCTGAGCACCCGATGCACAACCAACTAAGTATAAGCACGTTGCAATTACCAATGTCTTTTTAACTACGTTCATTTTCAATCCTTTGTTTTATAGTAATTAAGAGTCGTATCTAGCTATAATTTATTTAACACACTAAATAACAGGGGGAAAATTCATTATCGTATTGATTTTATTTATATAAAATATTATATCAACCGTAATAGATACAGCTTTATAGGTAATTGTGACTGTGCCGACAAATTACGACGGGCCAATAAGAGATGAAGTGAACTTTTTTATCAAAGTCGTTAAATTTCGAATAATTATATCAACGACTTAATTGTTTTATTGCGCTTTTAGCAAAACTTGTTACTATTGGCGCTTATATAGTCGGGGGGCCTAAAGGCTGAGAGCGCACATTGCGAGACCCGTTGAACCTGATTCAGTTAACACTGACGTAGGGAACTATCAGTCTTGCTCCTCATGATTTGACCTCCTAGGTTTCTCAATCTTTGGCTTGATAAAGTTCCTGTGCGTCTGCTCTAGGGATAATTATGCTAAAGACTATAAGTAACACCGCTACACTGGTTTCGTTACAACAACACTCATTAAAAAACCGTTCATCAACACCGATCGTATTAACGATTGCAGGGTCTGATAGTGGTGGTGGTGCCGGTATACAAGCCGATATCAAAGCAATTTCCGCAACAAGCAGTTATGCTTGCTCGGTGATCACCGCTATTACCGCACAGAATACCCTTGGCGTATCTGCTATTTTCCCGATCCCTCTTGAACATGTTGAAAAACAACTCGATGCCGTATTTAGCGACTTATACGTCGTCGCCGTCAAAGTCGGCATGCTAGCAGACAGTGAGATCATTAAAGTTGTCGCCGCTAAGATCAAGCAATATAACCCTGAATTCTTAGTCATCGATCCTGTTATGGTTGCCACCAGCGGTGATTTACTGCTGAAAGAGTCTGCTATCAGCACCCTTAAATCTGAGTTATTACCGCTGGCAGATTTAATCACTCCAAACTTACCTGAAGGCGCTGCTTTAATCGGTTCAGATATACCGACCTCTGAAGATCAAATGGGTAATATGATTAACGACTTACGCCAGCTTAACGTCAATGCTGTGTTATTAAAAGGTGGTCATTTAGAACAAGATAAAAACAGTAATGACCTGCTTATTTTCCAAGACCACGTTGAGCTGTTAACTGCTAAACGGGTTAATACTCACAATACCCACGGTACTGGCTGTACGCTGTCTTCGGCAATCGCATCCTATTTAGCACAAGGGCATGAATTGATTCAGGCCGTTAGGTTGGGTAAACAATATATTTCCAGTGCGATAGCCCATGCTGACGAACTTAACATCGGCAGTGGTCATGGCCCCGTAAATCATTTCTTTGCTGGTAATACCAATGTCTAATACCTCCTCGCAGCCTAACCAGGTTGCCGTGAACCGGTTTGAAAGTAGCCAAGTAGAACAAGCGATAAATATCGAGATAAACAACGGCTACCTTCGTTACAGCGAGAATTCGGAACCAGTTCTCAGTGGTCTAAATATGACAATACCGGCTGGGCAATGGACCTGTATTTTAGGCCGCAGCGGTTGTGGAAAAACAACGTTATTGCGCTATTTGGCTGGATTATTAAGTCAAAAAGTAGAGTGGTTAGGTGAGCTATCCATTTATTCAGCGCGATCTGTTACCGCAACGCAATCAAGGTTACACAATTTAACCGAGCATATCGCCTATATGGCACAGCAAGATCTGTTATTACCTTGGTTATCAGTATTAGACAACGTTACGTTAAGCAGTAAATTCAGCGATAAAGCATCCACCGCTGAGACAGCAAAAGCACTCGTTCTGTTGAGTAAAGTCGGACTCACCGCTAATGCTAATCAATTACCACTGCAGCTGTCTGGCGGTATGCGCCAACGGGTCGCACTCGCAAGAACATTAATGCAAGACAAACCCGTGGTATTAATGGATGAACCGTTTTCGGCACTCGATGCGGTGACTCGTTATCGATTACAAGATCTTGCCTGTGAGTTATTACAAGATAAAACCGTAATACTGATCACCCACGAACCACAAGAAGCGATCCGCTTAGCCAATCAGATTTACATCATGCAAGGCACACCTGCAAACGCTAAAGCACTGCAATTACCAACATCTGCACCACCACGCCAGTTTGATGCAGACAGCGCACAACTACAGCAGCAGATAATGACTTGTTTGGCACAAGAATACGGGGATGAGGATGAGGATGAGGATGAGTGAAATCGTAAATTCAGCGCTGACTGAAAAGCATCAATACGTCGATAAAAGCAAAGAAAGTACCGGTATTAGCCCTATTCTGCGCATCATCATTAGTACACTAGTGATCATCGGATTATGGCAAAGCATTGTCATTGTTTTTGCACTGCCCTCCTTCATTCTACCCACGCCTTGGGCTGTGTTTGAACGATTAATCGAACGCCATGACGTATTGCTTAAACACACCTTAGTCACGACTCAGGAAATTGTGTTTGGCTTATTGCTCGGTTTATTTATGGGGCTATTTTTTGCATTACAAATGCTGCTGTTCAAACCCGTTAAGCACTGGTTATTACCGATATTAATTGCCAGCCAAGCTATTCCAGTATTCGCCATTGCACCAGTATTGATGCTCTGGCTGGGTTATGGCATGGCGTCCAAAATCGTCATGGCGGCATTGATCATCTTCTTCCCAGTGACAACGTGTTGTTACGACGGGCTACGTAATACACCAACAGGTTACCTGGATCTGGCTAAAACTATGGGCGCAACCAAATGGCAGATGTTACGTCATATTCAATTACCAGCATCACTACCGACGTTAGCATCCGGAATTCGTGTTGCAGTCGTCATAGCACCGATTGGCGCTGTTGCTGGTGAATGGGTTGGTTCAAGTGCTGGTTTAGGCTATCTGATGCTGCAAGCTAATGCGCGCATGATGATTGATGAAATGTTTGCGGCATTACTTATCTTATCAGCCCTCTCTATTTTGCTTTATTTTGTCACCGACAAAGTACTAAAAAAGCTCATTCCTTGGAACGCTTAACACATCGTAATTTTGACAACACGACGCAATATAAAATACATAAAAAGGATATTTAATGAAAAGCCACATACTATTAAAAGCCGCGGTATTTACCGCTGCGATCTTATCGGCAAATGCACAAGCAGAAACGAAGACTCTAACGCTAATGTTAGATTGGTTTGTTAATCCCAATCATGGACCAATCGTGATAGCTAAACAACACGGTTACTTTGAAGAACAAGGACTAAACGTAGAGATCCAAGAACCTGCAGATCCAAGCATGCCACCTAAGTTAGTCGCTGCTAACAAAGTCGATTTAGCTATCTCTTATCAACCTAATTTGACTATTAATGTTGCAGCTGGTTTACCGCTTATTCGCGCAGCTACCTTGATCGCAACCCCACTGAATACTTTGATGGTACTTGATAACAAAAAAATAAATAATATTGCAGATCTTAAAGGCAAAAAAATAGGTATCGCGATTGCGGGTAACGAAGAAGCAACTATCGGCACTATGCTGCAAACTGGCAATGTGAAATATGAGGATGTAGAGATCATCAACGTCGGTTGGGCGCTGTCATCATCATTAGCATCTGGCAAGGTCGATGCTATTTGGGGTGGGTTACGTAATTTCGAAATAAATCAGCTCGAACTGGAAGGTTTTAAAGCCAAAGCATTCTTCCCGGAAGAACACGGCGTACCGACCTATGACGAACTGGTATTTGTTGCCAACGCCAATACCTATGATAAAGATGCAATCCGCGCCTTTAATAAAGCATTAGAGCAAGCAACAACCTACATTGTAAATCATCCACAAGCATCATGGGTAGAGTTTGCTGCATACGCACCAGATACGTTAAACAACGAGCTAAACAAACGCGCTTGGAACGATACCCTCACACGTTTCGCACTGCGCCCTTCCGCAGTTGATTTGAAACGTTATGACGATTATGCCGAATTTATGTATTCGCAAAAAATCATCAAAACTTTACCAAAAGCAAAAGATTACGTACTCGCTCTGTAATTGCACGAATGCGTAAAAATAATATCACTGTAAAAATAGCTGAGAGACGAGGATACATAAACAATGAATCATCAGGATTTAATCAATGCGTGTAAAGAAGATTGGGACGCGTATACCCAGCATGCGTTTGTGCAACAATTAGCACAAGGTACATTATCACAACCAAGTTACCTGCATTATCTTAAACAGGATTTCTTGTTTCTAAAGCAATACGCTCGCGCTTATGCCCTCGCTATTTATAAAGCCCGCACTTTAGCGGACATGCGCAAAGCGCTGCCTAGTGTGCATGCACTATTAGATTCAGAAATCGGTCATCATGTTAGCTATTGCGCTAACTGGGGGTTAACAGAGTCTGATTTAGAAGCAGAACCTGAGGACTTCGGTACAGTTGCTTATACACGTTACGTTCTTGATGCTGGTATGACGGGCGATATCGTTGACTTGTACGCCGCACTCGCACCCTGCTCGATCGGTTATGCTGAGATAGGCCGTAGCCTAGCTGATGATGCAAACACCCGACTAATCGATAATCCGTTTGCCAGTTGGATTGAACTCTATAGTGGAGACGAATTTCAACAAGGTGTTGCACAAGGTACTGTACATATTGATGAGTTATTAGCTGAAATAGACATCGACAGTCAACGTGGTCGCAATCTGATTCATGTATTTAAAACAGCAACTCGTATGGAAATTGCGTTTTGGCAACAAGGGTTAGATGTCTCTTAACTAAAACAGCAGTAGATAAAATAGCGCGTTAAGCTAATTAAGTATTAACGCGCGCCCCTCAATCCCATCTCACGTAGACTACAACCATAACTTTTTAATCGGCGTATCCGCTGAAAAATGATAATGGATCTGCGCCTGTAATAATTCAGCTGTCGCAATGGCATCTGTTAATGCATCATGCGGTGGGTATGCCGGCAAATGATAACGAGAGCGGCTATTAGCCAGTCGAATAGATTCTTGGCGCTTGCGTTTAAATAAATTCAACAAACCTTTATTGTTGAAGCCTTGTACGTCTGCTTCTATCTGCATGGTATCAACAACCGGAAACACAATGCCTTCGTTAATTAAACTACGTAAATTGCTGTCAAAAAAATCACGTTCAATACGGCGATAATGTACCACCACGACTTTGCCCGCGAGCGCCTCTAAGACCGGTTCTAAAATGCGTAAAAGATCCGGAGCACCTTTCAAATCAGTATGGGTAATACCATGAATAATAATAGAATTTTCTTGTAGTTTATCTTCAGGTTCAATATACCAGTGCTGTGCTTGACGGCAAAAGATACGTTTCAAATTAAACGGCACCAGACCAATGCTAATAATACTGTTTTGTTCCGAGTCTAAGCCCGTAGTTTCAAAATCTAATGCCACAAATTCAATATCACTTAATTTCGTTTCATCATGATACATCCCTGCACGATAAAAAGACTTTAACCGTTCGTCCTTGCATTGTTCTACCTTAACTTTGTAGAACGCAGCCCAGTTTAAAATCTCTTTATTAATAAAATTATGCATTAATAATCCCTACATTTTATTGGCGGTATAACGATATTTTAAAAAGTTCTGCGCGTTACTTAAAACCAAAAATGCATCTTTAAGGTTACGACGCTCAAATTCCGACATGTTTTCTGGTTCGATATTATTATCCGGTTCAATGTCCGACTCCACATCTAACGCTTGGTGACGTAAACGTACTAAGGAAATCAATTCCATTGCATGTTGTAAGTCCTGGCCTTTCGATGCAGGCAAGATCCCCGCTTCAATAATATCTTCCAAACGTTCGAATGAGTTTTGAGATTGTGAACCAATTGCCAATCCATGCACGCGGATCAAATCTGCTAATGGTGCAGTACCACGACGTTTTAAGTTAATAGTATTGTTATGGCGACCATCGTTCTCCATCACAAAGTTTTTGAAGAACCCCAACGGTGGCGTTCGATTTAATGCATTACGTGCTAAACACGCTAAGAATCGATTATTTTTCTTGGCTCGGCGTAGGATAAAGGCGTTTAATTGTTCAGCCCATTTAACGCGTCCATAAACACCGGTTAAATCAAAGAAGATAGAGCAGTTTAATAATGCTTTTGGGTTCGGATTATCAATCCAGTCTGCAAAGCATTCTTCCCATTGCGTTTGGGTTTTACGATGTTCTGGATTGGTCGCCATAATATCGCCAGTACAATAGGTATAGCCGCAAGCCGCTAATCCATCACATACAAACTTGGATAATTTAGCAAAATATGCGCCATGCTTAGCATCGTCATAACTATTATCTAAAATAATGCCATTATCTTGGTCTGTCACAATCAGTTGTTCGTCACGTGCCATCGAGCCTAACGCCAAGAAACAATAAGGCACTGGTGGCTTGCCATATTCCTCTTCAGCAAGTTCAAGTAAGCGCTGCTTAAAGCTACGGCCAATCTCAGACATGGCACTACCAATCATGTGTGAGTTGGCGTCTTCATTCACCATACGCACAAAACAATGTTTAAGTTGCTTGGACAGTAACACCAAGTCTTCTATATTTTGCTGTTGGAAAATACTGCTCGACAATAATAAGCTGTTTTGTGATTCGTAACGAATAATATCCGCCACTTCAATTAACCCAATTGGCTGCTTATTTTTAAGAATTGGTAAATGATGTACGTTATAGCGCAACATAACCAACATCGCTTCAGACACATAAGCATTGTGATCAAGTGAAATTAATTCTGTCGACATGACCTCAGATGCCGGATTATCGACACAAACCCCCATCGCAATCACCTTGGCACACAGGTCACGCTCAGTGATGATCCCGACAAAATTATGATCAACTTCGTCAGTTGTACCCGGATCATTAATCAACACAGCAGACACGTTCTCTTCTGCCATCACCTTAGCAACGTCTTGAATAGACATGGTATTGGGTAACATGACTAAGTCTCGAGTTAATAATGTTTTCACTTTCGAGGTCGTCAACTGGTTAGCATCATCGCTATTTTCTTCAACCGCTTGTTTTAATCGGATCGCGCCTTCGACTTCCGAGAAATCAGAAAAAACTTCATAGCGTTCACAGAAATCATGGAAAATCGCTTCGGGAATACAATACACCAAGGTATCTTTCACGGCTTTAGCAGGTAATCGTACTTTATTATTGGCTAACAAGCCCATCTGACCAAAAACTTCGCCTTGATCAAGACGATTGTACAATTCACCTTTACGGCGGTATATTTCCACCACGCCGCTGCGAATAAAATACAGATCATGGATCTTATCGCCATACTCAATAATCATTGAGCCCGCGCGGAAGTAAGAAATTTCAATACTTTTAACCACTTCCACTAGCGCCTCTTCAGGAAGCTGGTCAAACGGCTGGTATTGGCTTATAAAGCTTTGAATTTCTAGTAATTCGATTTCCATTCTTTACTCTACTTATAGATTATTGATATGCCGAAGCACGATTTATTAACGATTCTGCTTGTCGGCGTAATAGCCAATCAGCACCCAAGGTTATCGACTTTTCAGCCAATGAACGGGCTTGTTGATAATTGCCTTGATTAAAGTAGCGTTCCCCCAAACGGTAATAGGTTTCAGGATAACGCGGGGCAATCCGGATCGCACGTTCTAATGAGGCAATCGCACCATGATTATCACCACTTGCTACCTGTTTTTCTGCTCGCTTCATTAACGATAGTACCACGGCAGGTGCTTGGGCCGTGTCATCGACAGCGGCAGGTTTTGGCTGGGGCTTTGCTGCTGGTTTGCTTTGTTCACTCGCAATCGGTGCCGGTTTGTTAGTCTCTTGTACTTGGGTGCCATTCGAATTATAGGTTGGTATTGTGCCACAAGCCGTCAATAACCAAGGTAGCGAGAGCAAACACACACGTTTTATTATTTTCATTTTTCTTCCACTGTTAATTTTTAATGACAACTATTAGCATTCGATAACAACGATTAACTTTCACTGACAAATAGCATTATTCAACCAGATCTCGAAACCATTCAATGACGCGTTTAACACCTTGGTTGCAGCGTAGTTCAATTTCAGGTTCATAACCACTGATAAAGGGCAACGGAATTGAGTTTAGACAACTACCTTGGCTACCTTGACCCGTGTCTTTATCGACCCAACCGACCGAAATATTTTGTGGTGGCAGATTCTGAATCGGTAGCTCAGAGCGTTGACGGAAAATATCCGCCCATACGCGTAGCGCGCCACTCGAACCCGTTAATCCCGTCGAGCCATTATCATCACGTCCCATCCACACCACCGCCATCATGTCACCAGAAAACCCCGCAAACCAACTGTCTCTTAAATTGTTGGTGGTCCCAGTTTTACCGGCAACTTCAAAATCGGGTAATAACCATTCCAGTGCTCGGCCCGACCCTTCGTGTGTCACCGCTTGCATGGCATGACGTAACATATATACAGAACCAGCATCAAAGCGCTTATCAACAGCTAACGGATAACTTTTCAGTACCGTGCCATCGGGTTCAACAACCGCACTAATCGCCAGTAACGGTGTATAGAAACCATCTGCAGATAATGTTTGATACATTTGTGCCACCGAAATTGGCGACATATCCACAGCACCTAAAGTAATGGCAGGTAATTCAGGTACCGTTTGTTCGACGCCCAAACGCTCGATTGTGTTAGCGATTTTATCTAAACCCAATTCATTACCTAAACGCGCCGTAGACTGATTATAAGACTTAGCCAGCGCGGTATATAACAGTACCTGACCATGATCTTTTTTATCGTAATTTTTAGGTGACCAAATATCGCCATTAGGTAAGGACAGATTATACTCATCATCACTGATTACGCTTGCTAGATTATACTGCTCTGGCTGCTCTAAAGCTGTCAGATACACCGCAGGTTTAATTAACGAGCCGACTTGACGTCTTGCGTCAATAGCACGATTAAAGCCAGCAAAACGTGTATTAGCCCCACCTACGATAGCAATCACAGCACCTGTATTTGGTCGGGTTATCACTACGGCCCCTTCCAGCTTGGCAGTTAAACCATCACGTTTATGGCGAGCGATAGCTTTCGTTAAACTCAATTCTGCACTGTTTTGTACCAATGGGTCAAAATGGGTGAAAATAGATAAGCCATTCTCACTTAAATCTTCGACTTTATAGTCACGCTGTAATTGACGACGCACTAAATCAAGATAAGCAGGAAATCGCTTGGTACTACTTGCTGTTTGCTCACCCATGCCTAATGGTTGCGATTTTGCAGTGGCGGCTAACTCAGCATCTAAACGGCCTTCACGCACGGCGATATCGAGCACTAAATCTCGACGTTTAAGCGCGCGTTCAGGATTTCGCCATGGGTTGTAATAACTGGCGCCACGCACTAATGCCACCAATAACGCTTGTTTATCAAGTGATAAATCGGCAAGTGGGGTTTTGAAGTAATACTGACTAGCTAAACCGAAACCATGGATCGCGCGAGGCCCGTCTTGACCAAGGTAAATTTCGTTAATATAACCTTCTAAAATCTCAGCCTTGGAAAAATGAAACTCCAACAATATTGCCATTAACGCTTCTTGCGCTTTACGGCTTAAAGTACGTTCTGAACTCAGGTAATAATTCTTCACCAGTTGTTGCGTCAGTGTTGATGCACCTTGAGAAATACCACCTTGCTTAATATTAACCACTAACGCACGGGCAATACCACGCATCGAAATACCAAAATGGTCATAAAAGCTATCATCCTCAACCGCCACCAACATAGCTTGCAACGATTCCGGCACTTCAGATAGTTGGACTAATAGCCGGTCTTCATTATGAGCAGGATAGATGCCGCCAATGACCACAGGCTCCAGACGCAATAATGCAGCACCGTCATCAGTATCAAGCTTAGCCACAACTCCATTGTTTATGGTCAGTATAATACTACGCGGTGGTTCTAAGTCATCACTAAATTGAAAACCAGGGGTATATAGTTGAACCTGCTCACCCTGAATGCTGGCTTGTCCCGGTTTTACTGGCTGTGCCACAAATTTGTAGCCTAATAAGCCCAGCTCGGTTTTCAAGTCTGCGATCGTTAAAGCCGCACCTTCATATAACTCTAACGGACGTGCAAATACGGTTGACGGTACCGCCCATTTATTTTCATCATATGTGGAGCGGATAATCACATCTAAATAAATCATTACTGCAATGCCAATAAGCACTGGAATAAGTAATAATTTCCACCATAATCCTTTGCGACTTTTATTGTGTTCGCCTTTTACCTTTTTATTCACAAGCACCTCTCGTTGCCATTCCGCCATAAAACGACAACGGATTTAATCTCTAACTCAACGTGGACCATGCCACAGTAAATAAACGCCAAACGATATTGACCTTAAACTCATTATGATTTCAAAAAAATAGCAACCAATACTTCCTAATCAGTATTTAAAAGCCGTATTTAGCAAGCAATTTTACGTTAATAAGTTGTCCGATACAGGTGATTAACCTCATTTAAACCACGTTCAAATAAAAACCTCTGTAGTTATATTACAAATTAACAGTTCTTCACTACGAGATCTGCTCATACGCGCCATATTCAGTGGATTAATACCGCCTAAATAGGCTTATCACTTAGGTTCTAGACTGATAATTAGTTCATATTATAGCGAATTCAGCTGTTAAGACTATGATTAAAAAAACACGTCATAGTTCACATAAATTAAGGATCAACGATGAAAAACTTAATCCCACTCATTTTATCACTCAGTGCAATAGCTGTAACACCCGTAATTGCCAAGGATAAAACATCAGGTGATATCGACTTTTATCTCGGTGCTAAAACAGGTTATATCTATACTGCCTTTGATGAACTAGACCCTAAAATTCCAGCGACTTTTATGCTCGGCATTCAAAAAAGTGGTTTTGGTTTCGAATTTGAAGGCACTTTTGTCGATATGGATAAGAACAATACTGATTTGGAATATGAATCTTACGCTATCTACGGAACCTATCGCACACCAGGTAAATACTATGCAAGATTAAGAGCGGGTTATTTAGAAGAGACATTGAAATCGAATATCAATAAATGGGAAGAAGATGGATTTTCTGGTGGTATCCAATTTGGTATGGAGCTCGGAGATGCATTTAGTATCGAGGCGGGTTATACCGTTATCCAAGCTGATTTGAAATATTTTACTTTAGGCGGTAACGTTCATTTCTAACAAAAAGGGATAGTCAATTGCTTGAGCTATCCCTTTGTCACAAATTAATAAGCGCTAATAATTAAGCCTTAGCTGCATTTAATTTATTTTCTTCTTTCGCTAATACAGCTGCTTTATCAACAGGCTTAGTGAAGAAAGCAACCACAGTAACAGCAACTAATAGTGCAGAGAAAGCAAAATAAGTATTGTTAGTTGAGCCAGCAACAGTCGCTAAGAAACCACCGAAGAAACCTGATACACCCCATGAAGAATAAAGGATACCGAAGTTAGTGCCGTATGTTTTAAGGCCGTAGTTATCAGCAGTGATCGTAGGGAATACACTTAGTAGTGCACCGTATGACATTGCACCAATTGCAATCGCAGCCATTAGTGGCATTTGCGTTGTAATTGTAGTGAAGAACGCCATATTAGCCGCTTGCATTATGAATACTAAAGCAAGTGTATTGATACGACCAATCTTGTCAGATACTAAACCACCAACAACACGACCACCGGTGTTAAAGATAGCAAGTAATACAACACTGAATGCAATTTGCTCTGACGTCAGGCCAATTGATTTACTGATGTTACCAATACTACCGATAAGCATGATACCGGCAGCAGCTGAAACCATGAACATTACCCATAACTGATAAAACTGACGTGTTTTCAACATTTGTTGCCAGTTAAGATTGATGTCATCATTTGACGCAACCGCTTTCGCTTCTGAAGGATCAGCAACATAACCAGCCGGTGGCGCAACAAGCATCGCTGCTAATGGTATAGCGATTGCTAATATACCAGCACCTAAAATTTTGAATGTATCGTAGATACCATAACTTTCGATTAGGCTTGTAGATAGTGGAGCGAGGTAAACAGAAGCAAGTCCGAAACCACCAGCAGTTAAGCCACTTACTAGCCCTTTCTTACCTTTTGGCCACCATTTCATAGCACTAGGGCTAATACATGCGTATGCGAAACCGATACCGGCACCAACAATACCACCAAAGGTAAATTCAAGTTCAGTTAACGTTGTAGTATAACCAGAAGCAATAAGACCAAGACCAACTAGTGTTACACCAAGCATAGTCACTTTTTTAGGACCAATTTTGTCTTGTAAGATACCAGCAATAAGTAAACAAGTAGCAAAAGTGAAAACCGCAATTTTATATGGTGATTTTACATCTGTAGCAGTCACATTCAACGCTTCAGCTAGAGGTACAGTGAAAACACCCCATGCGTATAAGATACCAATTGTTAAGTTTATGCCAATACCAGCTAATAGGATTTGAAGTGGTTTATTACTCATTTTTGCCTCAAGGTTACAAAGATTGCGGCAATTTACACGTTTTGTGATCTAGGTACAACTTTTAATTTAAAATATAATGAATTTATTGAAACAAACCGCTTAGTTATAGATAAATATCAAGAATAAATTACTTAGCTAATAATTACTGGACATTTTTAACTCCATACCATCGCAATTTAGCGTTATTTAATATCCCCTCAATATTAAAAATGGCAACTGAGATAAGTTATAAAAACTAATACTCTGAAACGAAAAATGAGCGCCTAAGCACTCATTTTATCATTAACTCTATCAACAATTATCTATTGCATAGCAGTTATCTATTACCTAGCAGCTAAAGTACCGCTGCAATCGCTTTACATAGAGGCTGCATGTTTGCTTTAGTCATACCAGCAACACTGATACGGCCAGAACCAACGATATAAACAGCGTGTTCATCTTTCAACGTAGCAACTTGTTCTTTAGTCAGTCCTGAGAATGAGAACATACCGTTTTGACGGGTAATGAAGCTATAGTCACCTGTCACGCCCATTTCAGCAAGTGTCGCCACAAATAGCTCGCGCATTTCGTGAATACGTGCACGCATTTCAGCTACTTCTGCAATCCATTGTTTATGTAATTCTTCATTATCAAGAATAATCGCAACAACCGCCGCACCATGTGCCGGTGGGTTAGAGTAATTGGCACGAATACCTGATTTGATTTGGCTAAATGCCGCGGTAGCAACATCTAAATCTTTCGCTACTAGCGTTAAACCACCAACACGTTCGTTGTATAAACCAAAGTTTTTAGAGAATGAGTTAGCAACCAATAGCTCTTCACAATGCTGTGCGAATACACGTAGACCAGCAGCATCTTCTTCTACACCCGTAGAAAAACCTTGGTATGCAAAATCAAACAATGGTAATAACTTTTTGTTAGCACATAATTGCGCTAGTGTTTCCCACTGCTCAAGCGTTGGGTCAATCCCCGTTGGGTTATGGCAGCAACCGTGAAAAAGTACCACATCACCCGCTTCAGCTTCTGCTAAAGACGCTAACATAGCATTAAAATCCAAACCCCGTGTTTCAGCGTCATAATAAGCATATTGCTCAACGTCTAGACCCGCGGTTTTAAATACATTACCGTGATTTGCCCATGTTGGGTTACTGACCCAAATACGATCACTGGTTAAATGACTTTTGATAAAATCAGCTGCTGTACGTAGTGCACCAGTACCACCCGGCGCTTGTGCTGTAATTGCACGCTGCTGAGTTACAACATCGCTATCGGCACCAAATAATAGTTTTTGTACTGCTGACGCATATGCTTTATGGCCTTCAATACTTAAATAGCTTTTACTTTTCTCTTCATCTATTAGCTTTTGTTCTGCTAATTTAACTGATTTTAAGATAGGTGTTTGACCTGTTTCATCTTTATAAATACCCACGCCTAAATTGATTTTTTCGGCACGTGGATCTTTAGCAAATGCTTCAGTTAAACCTAAAATTGGATCTGCTGCTGCTGTAACGATTTTCTCAAACATGGTATTCCCTATCTGTTTGTAATTAAACTACGTATTAAACCTAAGATTCCATTTATTTATACCATCACAACCTCTAAATTCATAGCGATGTGACTAAAAAATGCCTGAGATATAAAAAATAATATCAGAGCTTAATTTACACTAATTGTAAAACATAAAAAGGAGCCTTTCGGCTCCCTTTTCATTCAAAAAATCTTGTATCATTTAACCGATACTGACAGCGCAATTACATTGCTTTGAAGATTTCTTCTACGCTTTCTTTAGCATCGCCAAACAGCATAGTTGTGTTTTCTTTAAAGAATAATGGATTTTGAACACCAGCATAACCCGTCGCCATACTACGTTTGAATACCACAACGTTAGTTGCGTTCCATACTTCTAGTACTGGCATTCCTGAGATTGGCGAATTTTCTTCTTTCGCTGCTGGGTTAACCGTATCATTCGCACCGATGACAAGTACTGTATCAGTCGTGTGGAAATCATCGTTGATCTCATCCATTTCTAATACGATATCGTAAGGTACTTTTGCTTCAGCAAGTAATACGTTCATGTGACCTGGTAAACGACCCGCTACAGGGTGAATACCAAAACGAACATCAATACCAGCGTCACGTAATTTCTTGGTGATCGCGAATACAGGATACTGTGCTTGTGCAACAGCCATACCATAACCAGGAGTGATGATTACGCGCTTAGAACTCATTAGCATTTCAGCAACTTCAGCAGCCGATGTTTCAACGTGAACACCTTGCTCTTCATCACCTGTTGGTGCAGCAACATCGTTACCGAAGCCACCCGCAATAACAGAGATAAACGAACGGTTCATCGCTTTACACATAACATAACTTAAGATTGCACCTGAAGAACCAACTAGGGCACCCGTTACGATTAACAGATCATTACCTAAGATAAGACCGGTAGCTGCACCAGCCCAACCAGAGTATGAGTTCAGCATAGATACAACAACTGGCATGTCTGCGCCACCAATTGATAGTACTAAATGCGCACCGAATACGATGGCGATGATACTCATGATTACTAGCGCCGCAGTGTCACCTTCAAGGCCAGCACCCACAAACGAGAACATCAAATAAGCAATAACAAGTAATGCTGCTAAGTTCATTTTATGGCGGTGTGGTAACATTAATGCGCTCGATTTAACACGACCGTTTAATTTACCCCAAGCAACTAATGAACCAACAAATGTAACGATACCGATGAATACGCCCAAGAAAATTAACGTTAAGTGGATGCTTAACATTACTGGATCTGTAATACCGTGTTCGATATAACTGTTATAACCGATGAATACTGCCGCTAAACCACCAAAACTGTTTAGGATAGCAACCATTTCTGGCATTTCAGTCATTGCAACTTTGTTTGCCCAGCGTACACCAAATGCACCACCAGCCAGCATTGCAGCAATGATATAACCGATATTTGTTACGTCGTTACTAAATAATGTTGCTACAACCGCAACAATCATACCTAGAATACCAACAAAAATACCTTGTTGAGCCGTTTCTTGCTTTGATAGTGCAGCAAGGGCAAGTACAAATAATACCGCAGCGGCAATATATGCCGCTTCTAAAATACCTTGACCACCAGTTGCTACTGCAACGTCCTGTACCGCCGCAACAACAGCAGGTGCTTGATCTGCAACTGCAACTTGAGCGGCTTGTGTTGCTGCATCTACCGCTGCTTGCGCAGCATTGATAGCATTTTGTGCAGCTTCAATTGATTCTTGAGACATTATAAAAAATCCTTATTTACGGAACATTTTCAGCATACGCTCAGTAACGGCAAAACCACCGGCGATGTTGATTGTGGCAATAAATGTGCCGAGGAATGCGAGCAAGGTAACCAGACCACTCTCTGCGCCCATTTGGAAGAAAGCACCAAGGATAACAATACCTGAAATAGCATTCGTTACACTCATTAGCGGCGTATGTAATGACGCAGCCACATCCCAAATCAGGTAATAACCAATGACACAGGCCAGTGCAAATACCATTAAGTGATTTAAGAATTCAGCAGGAACATAACTTGCTAATGCTGAGTATGCCCAGATACCGCCACCAGCAAGTAATGCTTTGTAGATACCTGTTTTTTTCTTTTCTGGCTTAGCAGGCGCTTCTTTCACTTCTTCTTTTTTAGCCGCTTGAGGAGCTGCTGAAACTTGAATCGGTGGCGCAGGCCAAGTAATTTCACCGTCTTTGATAACCGTAACACCACGTTGAACAACATCATCAAAATTGATGTTAATTTCACCGTCTTTTTCTGGTGTTAATAACTTAAGCAGGTTAACTAAGTTGGTACCATAAAGCTGAGATGCTTGTGCAGGTAGACGACGAGCCATTTCGTTGTAACCGATAACTTTAACGCCGCCATCAGTAGTAATAACTTTATCTACAACACTTGGTTCAACGTTACCGCCGTTTACAGCTGCTAAATCAACAATGACACTACCCGCTTTCATCGCATCAACCATTTCTTGGCTAATTAGACGTGGCGCAGGACGACCCGGAATAAGTGCAGTGGTAATGACGATATCAGCATCAGCAACTTGGTCAGCAAGCATTTTCTGCTCGTGAGCCTTATAGTCGTCACTCATGACTTTCGCATAACCATCGCCAGAACCAGCAGATTCTTCAAAATCGACTTCTAAGAATTCAGCACCCATACTGGTGATTTGTTCTTTAACTTCTGGGCGAGTATCGTAAGCACGTACAATTGCGCCTAAGCTACCAGCAGCACCTACAGCAGCAAGACCAGCAACACCAGCACCAATAATCAGTACTTTAGCAGGTGGTACTTTACCAGCTGCGGTGATTTGACCGGTAAAGAAACGGCCAAATTCATTTGCTGATTCAATAACCGCACGGTAACCGGCGATATTAGCCATTGAGCTTAATGCATCAAGTGACTGTGAACGTGAAATACGCGGCACAGAGTCCATTGCTAAAACGTTAATCTCACGTTTTGCAAGCTTCTCTAGAAGTTCTTCATTTTGGGCTGGCCAAATGAAACTGATTAAAGAAGTGCCTTTTTGTAATAACTTAATTTCTTTGTCATTTGCTGGCGCATTTACTTTTAGTACAATATCTGAAGCCCAAACTTGTTTGGTATCTTCTGATATTGTCGCACCAGCAGCTTCAAAAGTAGCGTCACTGAAACTTGCTAATTGACCTGCGTTGCTTTCAACCAACACAGAAAAGCCTAATTTCTGTAACTGCTCAACAGTTGCTGGTGTAGCAGCAACTCGAGTTTCACCTTTGAGGCTCTCTCTTGGTATACCTATTTGCATCATCTGTTCCTGTCTGTTTCAACATCAAAGATAAAATACTACGTTCCATGTGTATCCCATAAAGCATGAGGTACGGTGAAGCATCAGTACAAAATATCGGATTTAACTCATTCATAATAAAAATGAAGTGAGTAATTTGTCACTAACGATTGTTCACAAAAATGTGACTTAACGCAACAACAATTTATTCTAATTTACCTCAGTTCAAATGGAATTTAGAATCTAAAATGTGGATTAAAAGTAAAATAAATAATTATCCGACTCGGATTAAAGCATCTTTAAAGTAGGGAAGACAAGATTAAATTATTTTATTCTTCAATGATTTACATGACCAATCAGTTCGGGTTTCGTTTGAAAGAATTTGAGATATCAAAAGGTTACAAAATGCAAAAATGACACTGTGAAATAAAAAGACATAAGTTGTTACTTTTTATTATAAGTGTCATTTTTTTACATTTTATCGTTTTAGGTAGTGATTCATGGCTAATATTACAGCAGCAAAAGTTCAAATTCACCACGCTAAAAATAGCGATTCGATAATTTAACTATCACTTTAATGCTGATTGATTAGTTTTGGCTATGGTATTGAATGGTTTTACTTATCAAGCAGGGGTTTTATTAGATATATAGCCCACAATTATCTAAACCATTAGCGTTATATTTGCAGCGCCTTTTAACTGTTTATCTTTAAACAATAACAATGAATGAATGTTGCTGCCGTAATTGGCCACTGAGAACAATTCCATCTGATGATGAGAGGATTCTATGTTCATTCGCAAAAATCCATTGTGAATATGCCATTCGCCATGAAATTGGTTGCTCATAAATAACGGACACAAAATAGCATCTCGAGACTGCAAACAATCTAATTTAGCCGCTTGGCCGAGATAGGTAGTTTCTAGCCAATGTGAATTAGCGACTTCAGGATAATCAAAATCACGTTTACCCGCTTCCCACAGCACATAGTCACCCGATGTACGAATAAAGCGTGCTTCTTCATCAGAGATATCAATAATTTCATCAGGCGCGAGTTCACCTTGAGTTTCAAATTGATATAACAAAATTAATTTATCAGTTTCAGTTATCTGACCAAGCATGCTGTTACACTCTATTCGTGGGGTATAATTTAACGGTAGCCAAGATAAATAAAAATGCATGAATAAAATGACAGATGTATGATATCGATACAAGTGGTGATAAAAAACCCAACGCAGATCGCACTAAATAAGGCTAATATGCTTTGTGTTCACAGTTACTATTACTATAAAAACACAATAATACGATAGCTAAATATCGAGATCGCATAAGAGGTAAGCATACAATGGATACATATGTATTGGTGGTCGAAGACCAGCAGGATATCGCTAATTTAATACGCATCAATCTAGAGATGATAGGCAACAAGGTCATTTGTTGTCATAACGCTAAAGATGCTTTTCAACAGCTAAGCGAACACACCTTCCAACTTATCTTGCTGGATCTCAATCTTCCCGATATGGATGGGCTCGATATATGCAAAAAAATAAGAGCGACAGATGCCATTGTGCCTATCATGATGCTAACCGCACGCACTGAAGAGTTAGATCGCGTACAAGGACTGGAAGCCGGTGCTGATGACTATCTTGCCAAACCGTTTAGCGTATTAGAATTACAAGCCCGAGTAAAAGCCCTGCTGCGTCGTAGCAATGTACAAGCAGCAAAAAATGTCGAACCTGAACAAATTAAGATTGCCGATTTGATCATAGACCAAGCAACACATAGCGTGCATCGAAATAAAGAGCTAATCACATTAACCAGTACCGAATTTTCGTTATTGGTGTTTTTAGCTAAATCGCCAGGTCGTGTTTATAGCAGAGAGCAACTACTTGCAGAGGTGTGGGATTATCACAATGACTGTTATGAACATACCGTCAACTCACACATGAATCGATTGAGAAACAAAATAGAACCAAATCCAGCAAAGCCCACTTACATCAAAACCGTGTGGGGCGTTGGTTATAAACTGGAGGTCAGCGATGTCGCATAGATCCTTATTAGGGCAGATAACCTTCCCATTGATTATTTTGTTTGTCATGATGGCAACGGGGTTGTTTATTATTTATTGTGCAATTACCGATATTAATTCTGCCCGCGTAGAACAAACACTACACAAAAATTTAGCTCAACAAATCATCCATTACTCAGATGATTTACAACAAGGTGACATTAGTAAAACAGCACTAAGACCGGCCTTTCACAGCCTGATGCTACTGGGTCCAAGTTATGAAATATATATCACAGATAACCAGGGGAAGTTGTTAGTATATGCCGCTGAACCCAGCAAAATTAAGCGTGATTCGATTAACATAAAACCGTTAGATCGTTTTATGAAAGGCGCTACCTACCCTATTTATGCGGATAACCCAAGAAGCCTAGATCAGCAAAAGCTATTTTCATCTGCACCCATATTTAAAGACAGCCAACAAATTGGTTATGTGTTTGTTATTCTAGGCGGTGACAAATATGACAGTATCGTTAAAAACTTAGCTTTTGACAGTGATATGTATAAGATACTCGCCGCCTTAATTATCTTCTTTGCCCTCGCTTTTGCTTTATTAATGTTTATTTTTGCGCGACTTGTTCGACCAATCAGTCAGCTAGACAAAGATATGAGCAATTTCGTTAAGAGTGACTTCACCACAATCTCTAACTCGACACCCAATCAATATGCCGCTAAAGAGATCATTAATCTGCATAACAATTTTTCGTCATTAGAAAGTAAGATCAATAAACAGCTGACACAGATAAAATCGACGGAGCAATTACGTCGGGAAATGTTGTCACATATATCCCATGACTTGAAAACACCACTGGCGTCATTAAAAGGTTATTTAGAAACCTGGTTATTACAATATCCAGAGGCTGCAGGAACGGACTTTATTAAAGTGGCGCAAAAGAACGCTAATCAATTACAGCGCCTAGTCGAGCAGATCATCGAACTGGCGCAATTAGACAGTAATACGGTAAGCCTATACCAAGAACCTGTGGCGGTCGCAGAACTAGCGCAGGACGTATTAAGCAAGTTTCAACTGCAAGCCCAACAGAAAAATATAACCCTGTCAGTTGAGCCTAAAGACCCCAGCTTGCAAGCCATTGCCGATATTGCCAAGTTGGAGCGGGTGCTCACCAACCTAGTCGATAACGCACTAAGACATTGTCAATCTGGCGACAGTATTAAGATCCATCTACAGCCTAAAGATAATCAATTAATCATTAGTATTGCCGATTCAGGTGTCGGGATCCCTAAAGAAGATGTAGAGCATATTTTTGATGCGCATTTCAGGGCAAAAAATACCGTCAACGGCCAACAAGGTAACTCGGGGTTAGGACTCGCTATCGTGGCAAAACTACTGTCCTTGCATCATTCAAATATCTCGGTATCGAGTGTATTGAGTCAAGGTACAACATTCAGTTTTAGCTTACCGACCAGTCCGAGCTTATAAAATTAGCTTCTAACTCGTTATGCTGGGTCCATATATCTTAAGCTTAGATCTTGTAATAAACCCAGCTTTATCAACAATACCAACAAGCAAATTTTACAAACCGAAATTAAACGTCAAAATACCGACAATGTGAAGTTGCGTGTGTTATCGTGTTGCCTCTCCCTACCGCTTAGTAGGGACTTCTAATCCTTTCCGATTAACATCTCGGCACTCTTCAGTCGCCCTCCTAAGCCTTAAACTACTAGGCTATTATTATGTCAAAAACAACGGAAGTGAACGATACGTCTATGCTTGTAAATCAAGCCCATACAGTAATTCCCAGCGCGGTTATTTATTGCGAAGGTAACTTTGGTAAAGTTGACGGAAAAACAGCAAACGGACTTGTTAGACACTCACAGAAATATCAGATCCTATCTGTCATCGATAGTGAATCTGCTGGCTTGGATGCAGGTCAAGTACTTAACGAAGCCCAAAATGGCATCCCTATTTTGGCTGATATGAACGCCGCAATGGCACATGCCAATGCTACCCCAGACTATTTTATTTTCGGTATTGCACCATCAAGTGGCTTGTTATCTGCTGCAGAAAAAACACTTATTTTAGATGCGATGTCATTAAAGATGAATATTGTTAATGGCTTACATGAATTTCTAACTGATGACCCTACATTTTTAGCGGCTAGTATAAAGCACAACGTCACTATTTTAGACATTCGAAAGCCTAAAAACAAAGAAGATTTACAAACATTTAGCGGAAAAATACACGACGTAAAATGTCCACGCATCGCGGTAATGGGGACTGATTGCGCCATTGGTAAACGCACAACAGCTACAATATTAACCCAGGCGCTAGAAGAGAAAGGGCTGAAGATTGTCATGATCGCCACAGGACAGACCGGTATTATGCAAGGCGCACCATACGGGGTTGCTTTAGATGCGGTGCCGTCACAATTCTGCGCTGGTGAACTAGAAGCAATGATCGTTAAAGCGGATGATACTGAGAGCCCAGATCTTATCATTATTGAAGGCCAAGGCGCATTGAGCCATCCCGCATTCTCTACCAGTTCATTTATTCTCCGCGGAAGTTGCCCAACAGGGGTTATTTTACAACATGCGCCTAAGCGCCTATTTCGTACCGATTTTCCTCAAATGCCCATGCCAACAGCGGCTTCAGAAATAAAACTCATTGAAACATTTTCAGATACTTCGGTGATTGGCTTAACACTCAACCATCAAGATATGCATGTTGATGATATCTGCCCATCAATTGACCATTACGCCACTAAATTGGGGATCCCAGTGACAGATGCGCTATCTCAACCGAAGAAAGCACTCGTCGACATGGTCTTGTCAGCCTTTCCTCATTTAGAGAGAAAAATGACGGTAAAAGGGTGAACTACCCTCGCTTAGAAATCGACAGCAGTAAAATTAAACATAATGCTCAAACACTCATTCATCAGTTAGGCTTAAAAGGGATATCGGTAACACCAGTAACCAAAGTTTGTCTAGGCCATCCTGTTATCGCTCAGATTCTCGTCAATGCAGGGGCTAAAATACTTGCAGACTCTCGTATAGAAAATATTGAAAAAATAAAAAAATCGGGTATTACCATTCCAGCTATGCTGATACGCTCGCCAATGTTAAGCCAGGTGAAAAACGTTATTCAATATTGTGATATCAGCCTGAATACTGAACTCGTCGTCATTCGTGCTCTTTCCGCCGCAGCCAGTAAATTAAACATCACACATGATATTATCATCATGGTGGAGCTCGGAGATCTTCGTGAAGGGGTTATGCCAATAGATCTGCTCAGTTTCATCGAAAATATTACCCACCTACCCCACATTACACTAAGGGGCATAGGTTCTAACCTTGCGTGTCGTTATGGGGTCTCCCCAGATGATAATAACATGTCTCAACTGTCTGATTTAGCAGATGAAATTGATCGTAAATTTGATATGCAATTAGATATCATTTCGGGTGGCAACTCCGCGTCCCTTAATTGGGCGTTTAACAATACCAAACCCACACGTGTGAACGATTTACGTTTGGGGGAAGCCATTTTCTTAGGTTGCGAAGCACTGTACCAAGAACATATAAAGGGATTATTTAACGATGTTATTACACTGACAGCTGAAGTTATCGAATCTAAAATAAAGCCCTCTCAGCCCTGGGGTAAGCGCGCAGTCAATGCATTTGGAGAAAAGCCACACACCGATGACCGAGGGGCTGTATCGCAAGCGATTCTTGCGCTAGGTCGTCAAGACGTCAGCATTTCGGGGATAACACCACCAGAAGGAATCACCATAGTGTCATCCACAAGTGATCATTTGATCATTGAAACGTCGGGGAAATCTTTAATCGTGGGACAAAAAATTAATTTTAAGTTAAATTATAGTGCGCTTTTATTCGCCATGACGTCACCTTTTGTTCACAAATATTTTTTAACCCAATTAGACGGCATGCAACAGCAACTCGCCTAACTAAAACTGAGGTATAACAGCTTGAACACAGAACATGATTTCTTCACCAAACTAAACGATGCTGTTTTGCTTCACTTTGAATCATTTAGTCGATGGGAGCAAACCTTCCTTTCTGAAACGCTCAACAAGGTAATGTATAAACAACCCGTTTCAGATAAACAAAAACTACTGGTTATGAAAATAATAAACAAGTACGCCGACATTCGCGCAAAAAAATTAAACCGCTATTCAAAGAAACGCTCATAAGCACTGCTTATTGCATTGATTTCAGCACATGCACGTATATGTTTACAGCAAATTGATTATTATTTTTTAAATAACTTTGACTTTTATTTTAGATTCTATAGAGTGTGCCTCAGCAAGAAAGCCTTTTGTTTACATTCTCCATTTCGTTGTTATATTAATAATACCTCGCTCTGCAGTTTTTAAGTTCCAGTTTTTTTACGCTATTCAAGCCTATTAAGGCAATTAAACATTAAAATTACAGGATATTATTATGTCTAAAGTTCAAGGTACAGTTAAGTGGTTTAACGAAGCGAAAGGTTTTGGTTTCATCGAGCAAGAGTCTGGCCCAGATGTATTCGCACATTTTAGTGCTATTTCTAGCGAAGGTTTCAAAACTTTAGCTGAAGGCCAAAAAGTAGAATTCACTGTAAGCCAAGGTCAAAAAGGCCCGAACGCAGAAAACATCGTAGCACTTTAATTTGCTATGAAGTTTCAGCTCTGATATTGCGCTGAATAAATATTAAAAAATGGTAAACCTTTGCGGGTTTGCCATTTTTTTTGTTAATTTTAAAGTATTATATTCAAGTAACAACCCACCTAATTAGTGAACACCAAGTAGCTACAAATCAGCCAACTCTGCGCCATATTTGCCACAATGAAATAATATGAGTAATCAAGGTCACTATTCATGTAGGTAAACCTAGACTCTCGTTTCAACTCACGATATTTTAAATAAGGTAATTAGCGCTATTCATAATGAAATTCGCTAATTAGCAGTAATATAAACTTATATAACAAGGAATTACATAAGAAGTAATTTAACCACTTTAATATCAATAACTTAACTTAGCAAGAAGTACCTAGTGGCGATAAAGTGGCTCACCACTATTGTTTTCGCTATGCGTTAAGCTGTTCGTATAAAGCGTCCACGCATTGACCAATCGATAGAAACCTCATAACTAAATGCCATCGATATACATAGCCCCCCACTGACGTTACCCCAACTTAACTAAATGACCATAAGATCTTGTTACATTGGCTTACAAAGACTTCCTTGATAATGATTCTTGTTTTAATTAAAGTGGAGTTCGATATTAACGCTAACATTTAACTTAATGTGTTTAGATATACTAAAC
>NZ_JASJHF010000258.1:0-11240 GCF_033791185.1 Moritella sp.
CGTCAGGGTTTATGCTTTGCTATTAAATCAGGTTATTACATTGACTGATTCTATCGAGTTATTAAATCGACAATTAATACATCAAGCTATATAACTTACGACGATAATCAGCCACCAGAGCAGCATCTGTCATCACTGATAATAACTCTAAGTAAACCTTTCTGGCGCCGCCTTCTAAGAAATCATACTCCGTGCTCAAGATCTTAAATAACAACACCATCGCATCGTTATGCTTGTTGGCAGTCTGTAATTGAATAGCCAGATCATAGGCAATTTTTAAATCATCAGGATTCGCGGCATGCGCCGCGGTTAATGCTACGATCTCTGGTGTTTCGGCTGATTTTTTGGCTGTGTCTAAATGCGAACGTAGCGTTTGATATTGGTGACTTTGTTGCTCTTGTTCTGCAAAGGTATCGAGCAGTGCTTCAGCTGCTTCTACTTGATGTGAACCGAGTAGTGCTTGGGCATAAGCTATTTTAATATCAGTGTTATCGGGTGCGAGTTCGTAAGCTTGGCCCATTAGTGGCACAGCTTCGGCAAACTTGCTGTCCATTAATAGCATTTGCGCTTGTTGCAGTAAAACTTGTTCTTGTTTTGGTAAATGACGGCTAATGATCTCACGGATCGCCGCTTCTTCCTGTTCGCCAACAAAACTATCAACTGGCTTACCATCTTTAAAGATGGCTACCGTTGGTAGGCTTTTTATACCAAATTGTTGTACCAGCTCTGGGTGACGGTCGCAATTGAGTCGCGCTAGCACGATTTGGCCATTTAAGCTTTGTGCGATGTTTAATAGACGGGCACTTACTTGGTTTTCTGGTGCGCGTTCAGACCAGAAATCAATGACGATTGGTTGTGAGTATTTGCCTTGTAGCAAGATCTCTTGAAAATTTTCACTGGTAAGGTCAAGGATATAATTCTGCACTGATTAGCTCCATCACATTGCGTTTTGGTATAAATGTTGAGTATGAAAGATATATGGGGATAAAGTTAGCGTAATCAAGTCTGCAAGCTGTGCTTATCGTTGAGATCTGGATCACTGTCGTAAACACAAAATCAGCATATATTCAAAGGTCACCGTTTTAAGGATGTGATCTAGGATGAGTAAATCTTTATTTGTAAACGGTATCAGTTGTGCTTTGTTGGCTTGTTTAAATTTAACCCCTGCAGCCGCCAGTAACAGCACGGCAGTGACGCAGGCAAGTAATTATAGGATTCCACTGACGGTGAATCAGTCACCGTCAGTAACTAATGCCGCGGCCAAGTTGTTATATCAAGGCAGTTTTGGGCCTACACCAGAAACATTGCGAAGTGCGCAGCAAGTCACGCGTCAGCAATGGATCGCTGCGCAGATGCAATTATCGCCAAGTTGGCATTATCCCTTAACCACACAATATTGTGATGTATTAAAGGCAGCTCCAGCGAATGCAGTCGATAGCGCAGATAAGGCCAGTACTAACAACAAAAAGCCGAACAATGCCCGCACCTGTTTAAAAGCCCAGGAATCGGTTTGGTTAGAGCATGCCTTAACGGCGCAAGATCAATTACGTCAGCGCGTGGCATTTGCGTTATCGCAGATCTTAGTGGTATCTAGTCAAGAGCCGCCATTGGCTAAATACGGTGATGGGTTAGCTTGGTATTACGATTTATTAGTCAAACACAGCTTTGGTAATTATCGCGAGTTATTGCAAGATGTCACCTTGTCACCAGCGATGGGTATTTACCTTTCGATGCAAGGTAACCGTAAAGCCAATCTCAACAAGAACAGCTTTCCCGATGAAAACTACGCCCGTGAAGTGATGCAATTATTCAGCATTGGTCTGTACCAATTAGATATCAGCGGACAAGCTATTTTAGATAAACAGGGTAATAAGATCCCGAGCTACCAACAAGCGGATGTAGAGAATTTAGCCAGGGTTTTTACCGGGTGGGATCTGGTTGAAAACAAGCGCTATGGTCATCGCCGTAGTGGCCGCTATGATACTTTTATGGAACTGTCACCAAAGCAACATGACTACAATGAAAAAACATTATTCGGTCAGACCTTCAAAGCGGGAGTGAAAGCGGACAAAGAATTATCGGCGAGTTTAGATTTATTATTTAATCACCCTAATGTCGGGCCTTTTATTAGTCGTCAGTTAATCCAACGTTTGGTCTCATCCAATCCTTCTCCTGAGTATATTAAACGTATCGCGACAGTATTTAATGATAATGGCGATGGTATACGTGGTGATTTAGGCGCTGTTGTTGAAGCTATTTTACTGGATAATGATGCCCAAGGAACGATAACCGCACCAGCCTTAAAATTAAAAGAGCCGCTGGTCAATTACGTGGGTTTTTTGCGTGCATTTTCAGCAACGCCCAAATCGGAGCATTATCATTTACGCCAACTAAACGCGACGTTTGGTCAGGGGGCTATGCGAGCTGATTCAGTATTTAACTTCTATCAGCCAGACTTTAAGCCTAATTATGAACCTTTCGAAGCGCTCAATAACTTAGCCGCAGATAACGTTGATAATGAATTACCGAGTGTGGTGCCTGTGAATCAACAAATGACGACAGTAGCACCTGAATCTCAGATCATGGTCGATCCACTTATTATCAAACAATTATCGTTAATGTTTAAGCAAACCATGTCTAATAAGGCGAGTTTAAAGCTAGATTTTACGGCGCCATTAGCACTCGCTGACAACAGTATTGATATGTTGGATTATCTTGACCAGCTATTATTAGCAGGAAAAATGACGCCCGCATTTAAAGCGCAATTACAATCTCATTTAATTAATATCAAAGGGCAAAAAAGACAACTACAAGAAGCCATTTATTTAATCGTCAGTTCTGCTGATTATGCTGTGCAGCCTTAGGAGTTATCGCGATGATATTACGCAGAGAAGTACTTAAGGCGCTTGGAGTGTTAGGAACATCAACAGCGTTGTTGCAATCTAATCCCTTACTGGCACTGCAAACAATTGCCGCTAAACAGCAGACGGCAAGCGATTATAAAGCATTGGTTTGTATCATGCTAAATGGCGGCAATGACGCATTCAACATGGTATTTCCTGATACCCCACATCCAGAATATCAAAACTACATCAATACTCGGCAAGCATTGGCTGTGCCTAATTATGTTAATCAACCACAATACTTAGCGAACAAAGGTGATACGCGTTATAGCAAGCAGCTATTGCCGATAATGTTGCGTGATCTTGATGGTGAAACTCACGCGTTAAACGTTCACCCCGGTATGCAAGGATTACAAGCGTTAAGCCGAGATAAGCAAGTTGCTGTCATTGCTAATTCTGGCGTGTTAATCGAACCCGGTAGTCGGGACGAATTTAAGCAAAACCGTAAACAAAAACCGGCATTTTTATTTGCCCATAACCAGCAGCGTAAAGCGGTTTATTCCGGTATCGGTGATAATAATGTGACAACGGGCTGGGCAGGGCATATGAATGAGCTGCCGACCTTCTCAACAGGCTCCTTATCACAAGGTAATCAGCACGCTGTTTTACCTATGGGTATCTCTTTCCATGGCAGTAATCAATGGTTACGTGGTCAACAAACGATGGGCGCGGTATTAGCGCCAGGTAAGCCAGGTAAAATTATCGGACTCGATGCGAAAGGTAACCAAAGACAGCAAGCCAGAACCGCAACTGTGCAAGCGCTGCAGTCCATACCAAGTGATGATGTGTTATTACGGTTAATGCGTGGAAAATTAACCTCAGCACAAGATCTCTCTGCGGTATTAACGCAACTTTGGACCACCCACAGTAAAGCGTTAGCTAAGATTGATGGCTTGTTTGATGATGGTAAATTATCTCGGCAATTAGCCGCCGTGGCACAAGCTATCTTGTTACGCGAAAGTTTAGGCATGCAGCGACAAGTATTTATGGTCGAGTTAGGCGGCTTCGATACTCATGCTGGACAGATAGATAAACAGCCATTATTACTGGCTGAATTAAGCCGTGCAATCAGCAGCTTTCAGCAGGCGCTGGCGGTTTTATCTTTAACCAAACAAGTCACCACATTCACCGCGTCTGACTTTGGCCGAACTTTAACCAGTAATGGCAGTGGTACAGATCACGGTTGGGGGTCACATCAACTCGTTGTCGGTGGGGCTGTGCAGGGTGGTCTTTATGGTAAATGGCCAAGTATGTTACGCGGTGGTGCTGATGATTATCGCAGTGGCCGCTTATTACCGACAACATCATTGACGCAAATGAATGCCAGTTTAGCCACCTGGTTTGGGGCTTCGGCTGATGAGGTCAATATATTATTTCCGAATCTGAAGCGCTTTCCGGCTGGGGCTATGCCGTTATTTCAACGAGTTAAAAATGGGGTTCTTGTTTAAGATATTTCTGGTCATTTAGTGCAAATATATTTGTTTGAACTTTAGTACGGTTATTGCTACCCTGCGAGGCGTTTTATTTATTGGCACCATTGATGTTTTAATTCGATGGGCCATTCGTTTTTACTTTTCGATCAAAAGTATTGCAGGATATATGCTTAAGCATAATTTATGGACAGTGCGTTTAAAATAAATAATCAGTTAAACAAAAATAATCAGTTAAACAAATATAGTATTGAAACCACCGACTACCAAGTTGGTCAAGATAACGTACAAAAATGGGGCTTTGATATACATAACCCCGTATTCGGTATTAGTGCCGGTTTAATCTTCCTACTCATTTCAGCCCTTCTCTATACAGACCCATCCACAGCAAAAGAAGCACTTACCAGTGTCAGAAACAGCATCATGGCAGAATTTGATGTGGTCTTTATGTGGTCAACCAACTTCTTTGTTCTTTTTACTATGCTGTTGATTATATCGCCGTTTGGTAAAATCCGTATTGGTGGTAAAGAAGCCAGTACGGATCACTCAAGCCTATCTTGGTTAACTATGCTATTTGCCGCAGGTATGGGTATTGGTCTGTTGTTTTGGGGGGTTGCTGAACCAACGGCTTATTTCACTAACTGGTGGGGGACGCCATTAAATGTTGAGCCATTCACACCAGAAGCGAAATCATTAGCGCTGGCGGCAACGGTTTATAACTGGGGTATTCACGGTTGGGCAATTTACGGTGTTGTGGGACTTGCACTGGCTTTCTTTTCTTATAACAAAGGTCTGCCACTCTCAATTCGTTCGGTATTTTATCCGATCATTGGTGATCGAGCTTGGGGTTGGGCTGGCCACATTGTGGATATCATGGCTGTACTGGCTACATTGTTTTCGCTGGCTACATCACTTGGTCTCGGCGCACAACAAGCGGCGAGTGGTATCAATCATGTATTTGGTACGCAAGGCGGTCTTGGTTTACAGTTAGTTGTTATTGTACTTGTTACCTTAGTGGCTATATTCTCCGTTATGCGTGGTATTAATGGCGGCGTTAAACTATTGAGTAATATCAATATGGTGTTTGCATTTGGGTTATTAATCTTTGTACTGATTATTAGTTTTGATGTAATAATCGTTTCAATTCCAGAAACCTTTATGGCTTACGCAGAAAACTTTGTTGCTTTAAGTAACCCGCATGACCGTGGCGATACGGCGTGGATGCACGGTTGGACGGTATTCTATTTTGCATGGTGGATCTCATTAGCACCATTCGTAGGTATGTTCATTGCGCGCATTTCTAAAGGGCGTACAGTACGTGAGTTCTTGTGTGCCGTTATTTTTGTGCCAACGTTAGTGACGCTGGTATGGATGGCGACGTTTGGTGGTGTTGCTATCGATCAAGTTATTAATAAAGTCGGTGAGCTTGGTACCAATGGTTTGACTGATATTTCTTTATCACTATTCCATGTATACGATGCAATGCCGTATGGTAACGTGCTGTCAGTATTATCGATTGCATTGGTTTTAATTTTCTTTATTACCTCATCAGATTCTGCTTCGCTGGTGGTCGACAGTATCACCTCGGGCGGTAAGATTGATGCACCGGTTCCACAACGTATTTTCTGGGCAATCGTACAAGGTTCAATTGCTGCAACGATGCTTTGGATTGGTGGTACAGACGCGTTACAAGCCTTGCAAGCTGGTGTGGTAACAACTGGTTTACCATTTGCCGTGTTAATGCTAGTTATGTGTGTGAGCTTAATTAAAGGTTTAAATTCAGAGTATCATTTATACAAGTAATTATTTGCTTTATAAATTAACGTTTTAAAATTTAACTATTAAAAAATTCATATAATAAATTCAAACGGCCTAACTGTATATTTGAGGCCGTTTGAATTTCGTCCTATTTTTTGCTATTATTTTAACCGATTTTATTTCTTGGCCTAATCATTGCTGTATATGATGGTCATTTCGTTTTTACTTTTCGATTAAAAAGTATTGCAGGATATATGCTCAAGCATAACTTATGGATAGCTCGTTAAACAAAAATAGTTCGTCAAACCAAAGTAGTTCGTCAAATAAATATAGTTCTTCAAATAAATATAGTATTGAAACAACTGACTATCAAGTCGGTCAAGACAACGTTCAAAAGTGGGGCTTTGATATACACAACCCCGTATTCGGCATTAGCGCCGGCCTTATTATCTTCTTCCTTTCTGCACTTCTTCTCGTTGATCCCGCTACCGCAAAAGAAACATTAAACACTATTAAAAACGGCATCTTAGCTGATTTCGATAGCTTCTTTATGTGGTCAACCAACTTCTTCGTCTTTTTTATTGCTGTATTAATCTTATCACCGCTCGGTAAGATCCGTATTGGTGGTAAAGAAGCAAAATCTGAACATTCAACGATCTCGTGGCTAGCAATGTTATTTGCTGGTGGTATGGGTATTGGTCTGTTGTTCTGGGGTGTTGCAGAACCAACGGCTTATTTCACTAACTGGTGGGGAACGCCATTTAATGTTGAACCGTTAACAGCTGAAGCAAAGTCATTAGCACTTGCAGCAACCATTTATAATTGGGGTATTCACGGCTGGTCTATTTACGGTATTGTGGCACTTTCTCTGGCTTTCTTTGCGTATAACAAAGGTCTACCACTATCAATTCGTTCGGTATTTTATCCGATAATTGGTGATAGAGCTTGGGGCTGGCCTGGTCACGTTGTTGATATCTTGGCGGTACTTGCGACGTTATTTGGTCTAGCTACATCGCTGGGTTTAGGCGCGCAACAAGCGACGAGTGGTATCAATCATGTATTTGGTACTGATGGTGGTATTGGCATGCAGTTGATTGTCATTGCCTTTGTGACATTAATTGCGATTTTCTCGGTTATACGTGGTATTGATGGCGGCGTTAAAGTATTGAGTAATATCAATATGGTGTTTGCCTTTGCGTTACTGATTTTTGTGATGATCATTGGTTTTGATGTAATCACAGTATCAATCCCTGAAACATTCGTTGCTTATGCTCAAAACTTTGTTAGCTTAAGTGATCCACATGGCCGTGATGATACTGCTTGGATGCAAGGTTGGACTGTATTTTACTGGGCTTGGTGGATTTCATGGTCACCATTCGTAGGTATGTTCATTGCGCGTATTTCTAAAGGTCGTACGGTACGTGAATTCTTGTCTGCCGTTGTCTTTATTCCAACGTTAGTGACGTTAGTATGGATGGCGACATTCGGTGGTATTGCTATCGATCAAATTATGAATAACGTCGGTGAACTTGGCGCAAATGGTTTAACTGATATTTCTTTGTCTTTATTCCAAGTATACGATGCAATGCCGTATGGTGATGTGCTGTCAGTATTATCAATTATCTTGGTATTAATCTTTTTTATTACCTCATCTGATTCTGGTTCGTTGGTTATCGACAGTATCACATCGGGCGGTAAGATCGATGCGCCTGTACCACAACGTATTTTCTGGGCTACAGTAGAAGGTACTATTGCTGGTGTTATGCTATGGATTGGTGGTTCAGAAGCGTTACAAGCATTGCAAGCGGGTGTCACTATCACTGCATTACCGTTTACGTTTGTATTGCTGATTATGTGTGTCAGCCTAATTAAAGGTTTGAACTCAGAGCGTGCTTTATACCAGTAATTGATGTTTGATTCTTGGTTTATACAATAAAAAATGGTCTCAAACATATGTTTGAGACCATATCTGATTACCGTATTCAGTTCATCATTGGTAATACGTATTTATAGTGCGCTTGCTACTTCAAAGCCGTCCCAAACCGCAGTCATAATGGTACGGGCTTTTTGGCTATCGCCGATATTGAATACCTCTTCAACATCTAGTTGATTAGCAAGTTCTTCATGCAAGTGACCTTCAGCTCTGTATCCAAGTGCTAAAACCACGTGCTCGGCATCTAGCGTGAATTCATTCTTATCTTGAGATGCCTGAATGCCGCTATCTGTGACACGTAATAAATAAGTCGAAGTCATTATGTTGACTTGTTCTTTAATCAACAGCTCTTTTAGCATTTGGTAATTTGCAAAACAAGTTCCATGAGGGCCGCCAATAATATCATCAGCCGCTTCAATCAGAGTCACGTTTTTACCCTTCTGTGCCATCCAAAGTGCCGCTTCTGAACCCACTAACCCACCACCGATCACAATGACGTTATTGCCAGTGATTAACTCAGGCTTCATTAATAATTGTTCTGCAACCATGACGTGAGATTTCTCTCTGCCTTCAAGCCAGAGAGGTTGGATAGGTCTTGAGCCCGTCGCGAAGATAACGCTGTCAGGTTTCTCGTTTTCAATTGTTGCCTTATCGGCTTGTGTGTTAAAGCGAAGATCTACATTTTTACGTGTCATTTCGCCACTGAACCATTGAATTAAAGCCTTGTCATCGTGTTTGAATGATGGCTGACTACCGGGAATAACGTTACCACCGAGTTGATCTGATTTCTCAAAAAGAACAACGGCATGTCCACGTTCAGATGCAATGCGAGCCGCTTCCATACCAGCAACACCACCGCCAACAACGACGACTTTTTTCTTTTTATGCGCAGGGAATAATCTGAATTCTTGCTCACGTCCACAGCTTGGGTTTACTGCACAAGAGATATTGCCGACCTCTGCCATTCTGCCCAAACAGCCAAGATGGCATGAAAGGCACGGACGAACTTCTTCAAAGCGGCCTCGGCGAATTTTATTTACCGCATCTGGATCCGCCAGAAGGGGACGGCCTAGGGAGATGCCATCTGCAATCCCCTCTGAAACCGCATGTGCGGCTAAATCTGGATTTTCCATTCTACCTGACATTAATACAGGAATATCAACCACTTCAGAAACGGCTTTGCAGTATGGAGTGTACATACCTGGTTTAAAATAATTTGGCGGGTGGTTCCAATACCATGAGTCGTAAGTACCTGCATCGACGTTTAGGGCATCAAATCCAGCATCTTGAAGGTATTTCGCCGCTTTTAGACCTTCTTCTATATCTCGACCGACTTCTTCTGCTTGTTCTCCAGGCAGAATACCCTGTCCAAATCCTTTCATATTGCCTTTCACTGAATAACGTAGTGACACGGGGAAGTCTTTGCCACAAACTGCTTTAATACTTTGTACAATTTCAACGGCAAATCGGTAGCGGTTTTCAAAGCTGCCGCCGTATTGATCAGTTCGTTTGTTAAAGAATTCCATGGTAAATTGATCAAGTAAGTAACCTTCATGCACGGCATGAATTTCTACCCCATCAAAACCCGCTTTTTGCGCGATAGCTGCAGATTCTACAAATTTAGTAATAAAGTACTTTACTTCTTCAGTGGTTAATTCTCGATGAGTGATTGAAGGGTCAAAGCGGTTTGCTGCTTCAGAAGGCGCAATTGATTTGTCTAATGGAGTAAAACCTGGGATGCATGATCGTCCCCAGCCAGCCGTCAGTTGAGCAAAAATTTTAGTGCCGTAGGTATGAATTCGTTCGGTCATCTCTTTGGCACTACGGATATAAGCTGTTGGATTGTTGGTTGGGCAAGGTAAAGATGGCATTGGGAATTGCTCCAATTCATTTTCTACCATCTGTACGCCAGTGATAATTAAGCCTACACCACCGCGAGCACGTGCTAAATAGTATTCAATGCCACGATTATTGTAAGCGCCATCACCATCAACACACCCTAACGTTCCCATAGGAGCCATTGAGTAGCGGTTTTTTAGCTTTAATTTACCAATATTCATTGGTTTAAATAGCACACCATGTTCTTCTTTTAACATAATCAAACTCCGTTAATTTATGCGCTAAATTGTTATCTAGCGCAAGGCTGACGGTATTAAAACAAGATACGTCCTTTTGTTCTTTGCTATTTAGGACAATGATTTGTCTAAAGTGGACACCAAAGCCCAAGCGTGCTTTAGGTCACGCATTATTCTCGAGTAAGCGCAATACCGCGCGGCATTACCAAGTGTCGATATCGCCGTTTCTGACATGATCAGCTCCGATGCATTAGCGAAGTACACTCGTGACCCGCTTTTATTATTGCTCGCTGAACGAATCACTATGTTATAGTCGATTTATTGAAATTAGCTATTTGTTTAAAGGGTATTATAGATGTCACTAGAGTCTGCTATTACATTTTTTATCGCGATATTTATTTTTGGTATCACACCAGGCCCCGGGGTATTTGCTATTTTGGCGCGCGCCATGGTTGAAGGACCAAAGAAATGTATTATGTTAGCAATGGGCATGATAGGTAGCGACGTGATTTATCTGATTTTAGCTTGCTTTGGTCTGGCGACGATTGCTGAAAACTGGTCCGAAGTATTCACTGCTATTCGTTATATCGGTGCTGGTTACCTGATTTACCTTGGTTATAAGATGATTAAAGCCCTGCCGCAGATTAAAGATGATATTCAAGCTGAAGCAGATGCGCAGCAAGCAGGGTCGATGTTGGCTAGTTTTACTCAGGGCTTTCTAATTTCAGCATCGAATCCAAAAGTGATCCTATTTTATATTTCGTTTTTACCCACCTTCATCGACCTAACGGTATTAAAGGCACAAGATATTGCCTTGGTGTCTGTGTTGTCGGCTATTGCTTTAATGTCAGGGTTAATGTTGATTGCTTTTGGCGCTAGTCGCATGGCTGGGATGTTAAAAACACCAGTGGCTCATCAACGCTTAAACAGAGGCGCGGGCAGTATTATGATCGCAGCTGGTGCGTATTTGGCGGTGAGTAAATAGCAGCAAGCTTGTGTTGAATGTATAATAAAGACTTACCGAGGTGAGCCTTTATTGTTTCCCATTATTACTTACATTCTTTGAATGTTAGTTCGGGTTTTGCGACTATTGCTGAGTACGCGCCTTGTGAATACTTTATATAGCAGGATTGGTCAATTA
>NZ_JASJHF010000259.1:0-14691 GCF_033791185.1 Moritella sp.
TTTTTCTTGTTTTTTAAGGCATAACCGACGGCGTTGGAAATAGAACCGACACCGATCTGTAAAGTACAATTATCAGTGACCAGTTCTGCAACGATATCTGCAATTTTGGCATCGACAGCACCAACGCTATCATTAGGAATCGCGATAAAGGGCTGTTTAGAGGTTGTTACCACATGCGCTGTATCAATGTGCGCATAGTTGCGAGAACCACCACAAACCGGTACATTTTCATTAACGACAAAGATGACTTTGGTCGCATTTTTGATTGCTAGTTGTGAGCATAAACCACCCGTTGGTCCTAAGCAGCACATGCCCTCATTATTTGGAGGTGAGACTTCAAGCACAACTACATTGGGCTTTTTATCATTGAATATCTCATCCATATTACTTAAGTGTGTCGTGTTTAGTTCCATATTGCCTAATGGACGCATTGCTCGTTCCATCGGGCCAAGGAAGAAACTGCTATAAAAAATACGGCCTTGATAAGCGGGAGTCATAAATTCTTGCTTGGGATTTAAAATAAACCCACTATAGATTTCAACATTGCTAAGCTTGGCACTCATTTTTTCAAGCACAGTAGCGAATTCATAAGAGATGCCGACTGCACCACCGATCCATAAACGATCGCCAGATTTAATTTCAGTAACGGCTTGTAACATTGATACAGTATTAAAATTATGTTTCATAGAAGTACCTATTATTTAAATTACTTGTCTACTTGTAAGGAGCAAGTTATTAGCAATCGCATATGGTGAGTGCCGTCATCTTGCTCATCGATTTATGTTTATTCACTTAGTGGGAGCTATTTAATTACTTGGAATAATCAATACCGGTAATTTCAAACCCGTTGATTTGCATGAAATCACGACGATAACCGGCGTAGTCGCCAAACTCTGGTTCTTTAAAATTTTGCGGCGTGATGTTGGCGATCAGCGTTTTCACTTTATCTTGCACATCAGGGTTTAGTTCGAGGTTATCTGCGCGGATCAAGCGCTGCTCATCGGTTGGTGTGCCGGCCGGATTATAGAGAAAGTCGGTCATGACTCGGTGCATGTGTTGCGCTGTTGTTTCATATTCGCCACGTGCTTTTAATTCTTTAAATAAAGCTAAGATATAGGTTGATAAACCAGGGATGAATACCGCGGCTTTTGATACCACTGCTTTACACAAGGCTACATAAGCCTCGCCATTAATATCTTTAAGGCTGCTATCTAATACATCCGCTGTTGCATGAAGGTGTTCTTTTGCTTTGCCTAATGTGCCACCAAAATAAACCGGGTAAGTGATATCAGAACCGATATAGGAATAAGCGATCGTTTTGAATCCATCAGCTAAAACGCCCGCTTCCTTAAGTATCGAGATCCATTCTTGCCAATCTTCCCCCCCCATTACTTTGACGGTTGCTTCGATTTCGCTGTCGGAACCGGGTTCAAGCGTGACTGGTACCATGACTTCGGGTTCAAAGCTGATGAAGTTACCGCTATAAGGTTTACCAATGGTTTTTAAGGCTGATTTCCACATGCCTGTACCATCACTTTTTGGTCGAACGCCTGTTGCTAAGCTATACACTAAACAATCAATTTGGCCGAAGTTGTTACGGATATAGCTGATCACTTTGTTACGCATATCGCTGCTGAATGCATCGCCGATAAAATCTTCAGCGATTAACCCTGCTTGCTTAGCAAACGTTTGAAAAGCGATGTTGTTGTGATAGCCGGCTGTGCCGCTACTCTCTTCAGATGGTGCGCGTTCATAGGAGACGTTGAGGGTATTTGCACCGCCGCCAAAGGCTAATGAGATCCGAGACGCAAGTCCCAGCCCTGATGAACCACCCAGTATGAGTACATTTTTTGGCGCGTTGTGGATGGTATCTTTAATTTCATTGATTTGTTGCTGAACAATAGCCTTGCAACCTTCTGGGTGGCAATTGGCTGCGATGACGCCTTTTATAATTTTAGGAGTGTGCATATTGTGATCCTCTATTGTTGCTTCTGAGGTTATTCTAACGAGCTGAAAAATAAATTATTCGTCACGGCACGCAGTTTTATTTGTTGGCAAAAGGAGAATAATCATTGGCGGGAAATGTATGATTTTTAATTTATTTAAGGTTATTTCAGCTGTATTTGAGTGTGTGATTAGGTTTGATTTGTGGTTAGAGGGGAGAATATATAGTGTGTTATTTAAGCTGGTATTGGAATGTCTGATTCAGTTAGATCTGTGGTGGGGAGTAAGGATATATAGCGTGGTTATATGACAGTATTATTTTTGTGTAACTGTGACGGGCTAATGCCTGACCAGCGTCTAAACGCGCGTGAAAAACTACTCAGATCGGCAAAGCCAAGCTGAAATGCAATCTCGGTCATCATTATATTGGGTTGATTAAGCAGTTGTAATGCCTTTTCTAGCTTATATTTTTCTATGACGTCTCGATAACTTGAGCCGACTTCTTCGAGGCGTCGGTGCATTGTTCTGCTGCTCATGAGTATGAGTGCACTGATCTTAGGGGCGGAAATATCGGCTAAATGGGGGAACTCATCCAGCGTTTTATAAATCTGTAGAATAATATCTTTTGATTCCAATGTGGCTTTTTGTTTACGCAACTGAGTAAGCATTTGCGGGTAGATAGCTGAGTCATTGGATATGAGCGGTAGTGATAAATGCTGTTGCTTAATGAGGAGCTTTCGAACGGGGGACCCCAGGTGAATATGGCACTCCTGACCTGCTTCAAACTTATCGATGCTGCAATCAATATATGGCCAGTGCATTAAAAATATGTCAATAGGCGGTAGTTTGTTACCCGTGGTTTGGTTAATTATTTCTATAATGGTCGCGATATAGAGCGTCACACCAAGGTAAGTGACGTGTGATTCTTTATTTAACGGCTCGTTGTTGAAAAACCATAACTCTACATCACCATTCGACATTTCATTAAATCGAATGCGAAACGGAGAACCTAAGATGATACTGTATTCGCTGATATCTTTTAATAGAGTCAATAGATTTGGCGCAGTCCAAAATAACAGGGAGCAGTGACTGAAAGTGAGTGGGTTGATATTTTTCGCGGCCTTAACCGAAAAAAGGGTATCTTTACTGTCATTGAGCATCTGCAAATGAATGGCTCGCATTTGGCGCACATCATAACTCCGTAACGGCTGAATACCGAAGTTAGATTCGGGGAAATAGTGGTCTGTATCGAGCCCATATTCCTGTGCCGCTTGTATTAAAAGCTGTAACCACCCTTTATGGATAGCATATTGTTGAATACTATTTGTTAATATTTTATCCATATTGAATTCAACTGCCGTATGCAAATTAATAATAAAAGTGTTCACTTTCAGGGTGTTTACGGATTTATTTTGCGGCTTCGCACTGTCGTAGTCAAGTTATATTTGGCTCGCACGGAATGCGTGCTATTGAGTAATGAACGGGTTTTCAATGTCCTTAAACCCGTTCATTATGGTACTTAATGTTGGAGCTGTTCCTGATGCCAATGATCAAGACGCGGTATGAGCATTATCGCTAATAATAACGCCGATAAACCACCCATTAATACGATCACGGCATAAGGGGCTGTGAGGCTGGTTTGCTGAATTAAGCCTGCCAGTAAGGCTGCACCGCTCATTTGAATACAACCTAACATTGCCGCGGCCGTGCCAGCGCGTTCGCCAAATGCCGACAAAGCCATACTGGTTGCAGGCCCAAGCAATAAAGCAAAACCAATACACAGCAACATCATAGGTACCATAAAGGCAAAGGCTGCTGCCATGCCTGCTGTCGGTCCCCATTGTTGTGCTGCTAACTGTAATGCGGCAGACGATAATAACGTGATAAAGGCGATAATAACGGTAGGGCGATTACCAAAACGTTTAATCACTAACGGCGCAGCAAAACAAGCTGCAATATTGACGACGGCGTTAAGGCCAAACAAGCCACTGAATTCTAATTCTGCGACGCCTAAATGGCGGATCAACCAATCCGGTGCATACGACACATAAGTTAAGATTGATGCCATACCGGCCATACATGCGATCGCATAAAACATGAAATGGGCATCGTGTAATACTGGTTTAAAGCGCTCCCAGTGGTATAGAGAACCGGATGTATCGGTATTGTCTGGACGTGTTTCAGGCAGTTTTTTGATGATCAATGCTAATATAATCAATCCGTATAATGCCATGAAAATAAACGTTGAACGCCAGCCAAACTGCAGTGCTAAGAGACCGCCGAGTGTAGGTGCGAGTGCTGGGATCACACAAATCACGCCATTTAAATAACTGTAGTAATGCGCGCTCACTTTAGAGTCAAAGCTATCGCGTACTGCACTAAACACCACAATAGAGCTTGCACAGGCCGCGATACCTTGTAGTACGCGCGCTATTTGTAACCAATGGAATTCAGCCGCGCCAGCAGCAAGTAGGCTGCTTAAGCAATATAATATAACCCCACCGATAGCGATTGGACGACGACCAAAACGATCAGCCAGCGGCCCAATTAAGATCTGACCAATACCCATAGCAAATAAGAACAGCACTAATGTTGATTGAACGTCACTTGATGAAACTTGAAATTCAGTCGCCATGGTTGGCATTGAAGGCAGGTAGATATCGATAGCGAGGGGGCTTAGCACCACCATCGCCATCAAAATCGGTAATATATTTCGGCGCATTGTTGTTCTCTAATAAGGTGTCAATTAATATCGGCAGTTTACGTAAAGCATGATATGAATGGAAGTGGTATAATTTCAATACTGAATTTCCATTTAGGAATATCTCATGAATTTAGATAATCTCGCTAAAATAGATTTAAACCTATTAGTGATCTTACAAATCTTGTTAGAAGAAGAGAGTGTGACACGTGCTGCGAGCCGCTTGCATCTGAGTCAGTCAGCATTAAGTAAGAGCTTAACCCGGTTGCGGGATACCTTAGATGATCCATTATTTTTACGTACCGCCCACGGACTTAAACCAACCGCCCATGCTTTACAGTTAAAAGCGCAATTACCGACAATATTGCAAGGCCTGTATCAGATCAGTTTGCCGCCGAGTTTTACGCCCGAAAAAAGTCATCGCCAGTTTTCGTTTGCGATGCTGGAAAGTGCCTATGAAACATTGTTGCCTTATTATATAGGCCCTATCTTATCGCAAGCTCCTAAGCTCAATTTAGAAATTTATGGTTGGAATGAAAAGTCATTATTAGACTTGCAACAAGGACAAATTGATTTTGGTATTACCGCCAGAGAATTACATCCTACCGCTGATTTTCGGCTCAACAATTTACCCGATGGCATTGCCCATCAAAAGTTATTTACCGATAACCAAGTATGCTTAATACGCAGTGACCATCCTATGCTAGCGAGTATTAATGCTGGGCAGTGGGATGTCGACACCTATTTAAGTATGTCGCATGTACAGGTTCGCTGTGAAGGCAATGATTGGTGGTTATTGGATTATCAATTAGCTGAGTCAGGCCAACATCGTCATATCTGCGCTACATTACCGGATTTTTACGGTGCCGCCAGTGTCTGCGCACACAGCGATTTAGTTTTTACCTTGCCGTCGTGTTTTGTGGCGCATGCTCAGAAATTGTATAATTTGGTGCAACTACCGTTACCGATCGATTTTTCATCATTGGTGTATGTGTTGTTATGGCATGAGCGTAATAATGATGAACCTGGGCATAAGTGGGTGAGGGATATTATTTGTCAAAGTGTGGAAGGGGCTATGGACTAATCATGTGCAGTTGCCGTGTGATGGATGGGCTTTCAGCAAACAGTAACTTATAGTCCTGAGAAAATGCGCCTGGATGATAAAAACCGTAATCAAGCGCTATATCTACTATGGGTTTGGTTTGAGTTGGCTTACTGAGTTCTCGCCGTATTTGGTTTAAACGGGTAAGGCGAATAAAACGCTGAGGGCTAATGCCTAATATTGATTCAAAGCTATATTGCAAGGTGCGTCGACTCACATTAGCTATATTACAGAGTTCGCTAATCGTTGTTGGATAAGTTGACGTTGTCATGTATTGGATAATAGTTTCTACCGTTACTCTACGCTTTCGATAACTTACTCGTGTTGTCATTGCAGGTTGCTTGTTCATCAGTAATTCAATGACCGCGGAAATTAAAATATCTTCTTGTATACGGCTGGTTATATTAAGTAATTGAGATGATAACAAGTGCTCTATAAAATAGCGTAGTGTGCTGATAGTGCCCGCTGCGTAATAGGGAAGTAATTCGAGGCTAGGTATTATCTCATCCAGCGCTAATTTTTGCATATTAGCTGCCTGTATCAATGCAGACTTATCGATAACAATACCAAAAACACTAAAATTTGGGGGCGTCATTAGTTCGAAATCTTGTTGTCCAGTTCTGCACATAATGGTGTTTTCTTGAGTGTGGAGGCCATTAATACGACATCTGTTATTATCTGCACTAAACCCTAACCAGATCCCGCCATCATTAATATTGCACTGTTGTCGTAATGATTGATTGGTGTATTCCTTAAAGACAGAGGTTTGCGCTAGGACTACTTCGTTAATACGCCCATAAAAAGCCCCATTACTGAATTGATCATATTCTTGTGACCAGAGCGATAAGTTACTGGCATGCTTATTTGCATCGTTTGCTTCATAAATGTTCAAACATGGTGCAGAGACGTGCTTAGTCAGATGGTCCATTTTTTAACTACCTCCTTGTGAATATGCTCTCTTATGAAGCAAACCATGGTTAAGCTGCTGATTTTAAAGGTCGATTAAAATTGCTCAAACCTGATAGAGCTTTGGAATGATTCTCGCTTTAGCTTTTATATGCAAGTATTAATCCCATCTGTGCAATATGTTTACAGATGCTATTGGAGGTCAAAGAATGAAAGCAGCCTATCGCCATCAGCTTGGTAGTAAAATATATCAATTCAAGTCCTTAGCAGAGCTGCTTGCCAAAGCGACACCGGAACGTTCCGGGGATAAACTAGCAGGTGTCATTGCTCATACTGCAGAAGAACGCGTTGTTGCGCAAATGACACTTGCAGCAGTACCACTGAAAACATTTATCAATGAAGCTATTATTCCTTATGAAAAGGATGAGGTTACTCGTCTGATTATGGATGAGCATGATGTTGAGGCTTTTTCGATTATTGCGCATTTTACGGTGGGTGACTTTCGTAATTGGTTGCTCAGTGATGCGGCTACGCCAATCATCTTAGCGCGTTTACGTATGGGCATTACACCGGAAATGGCCGCTGCGGTTAGCAAGATCATGCGTAATCAAGACCTCATTCTGGTGGCTAAAAAATGTGAGGTGATAACTGGATTTCGCAATACTATCGGTTTGAATAAACGTTTATCTACTCGATTACAACCAAACCATCCCACTGATGATGTTAATGGCATTGCGGCCAGCATTTTTGATGGTCTGATGTACGGTAGTGGCGATGCTGTGATTGGCATAAACCCGGCGACCGATAATGTCGCTCAAGCCTGCAAGTTATTAACCTTGATGGATGATGTGATCCAGCAATATGAGATCCCTACCCAATCCTGTGTTTTAACTCATGTGACGAATACTATTGAAGCGATTAAACTCGGTGCGCCAGTGGATTTGGTGTTTCAATCGATCGGGGGGACGGAGGCTACTAACCAGAGTTTTGGTTTTGACCTTAATATTTTGGCAGAAGCGAATGACGCTGCATTATCGCTAAAGCGTGGCACTGTCGGCAATAATGTTATGTATTTTGAAACTGGACAGGGCAGCTCGCTCTCAGCAAATGCTCATCATAATCTAGATCAACAAACCTGTGAAACCCGTGCTTATGCGGTCGCTAGAAAATTTAAACCGTTATTGGTGAATACAGTAGTCGGCTTTATTGGTCCGGAATATCTATTCGATGGTAAACAAATTATTCGCGCTGGTCTCGAAGATCATTTTTGTGGGAAATTACTCGGTTTACCTATGGGCTGCGATATTTGTTATACCAACCATGCTTATGCTGATCAAAATGATATGGATAATTTACTGACATTATTGGGGGTGGCCGAATGTTCTTTTATTATGGGCATTCCCGGCTCTGATGACATCATGTTGAACTATCAGACAACGTCATTTCATGATGCACTGTATGCCCGCCGAGTTTTGGATTTACGCCCAGCGCCAGAATTTGAACTATGGCTAACACAGATGAAATTGTTTAGTGATACTGCTGACGTCATCCTCAATAATACTGTTCCTGAACGTTTTTCTAAAACCCTCTCCCAGTTACCAGAAGGACAGTGCTATGCCTAATGAACTCGACTTAATGGCGTTGCAATCGACGCAGGTGGTGGATAACCCATGGCGTAAATTAAGGCGTTTTACTGATGCCAGAATAGGTTTAGGCCGAGTGGGTAATAGTATTCCGAGTGATGAGTTATTTAAATTTCAATTAGCCCATGCTCAAGCCAAAGATGCAGTGCATACGCCTCTCGATATTAAATTGTTATGTGCTAATTTAGCGACTTTACCAACCCCGTGCGCTGAAACTTTGGCGTTACAGAGTGCGGTGACCGATCGCATTATGTACTTACAGCGTCCTGACTTGGGGCGCAAAATTGATGAGATTTCTCGACGCAAATTACAGGATTTTCAGCAACGTAATCAAACTGAATTTGATCTGGCGATTGTGATTGCTGATGGTTTGTCTTCTCGGGCAGTGCAAGATCACGCGGTCGCGGTAATTAAATCATTAATGCAACGTTTGGCGGCAGATAACAGCCAAGAGTGGAAATTAGCGCCATTTACGGTCGTAGAACAAGGACGGGTTGCGATTGGTGATGATATTGGTGAATTACTTGCGGCGAAGTTGGTGCTGGTATTAATCGGTGAACGTCCCGGACTTAGCTCTCCGGATAGTCTTGGTATGTACCTGACTTGGGCTCCGCAACGAGGCCTAGATGACTCGAATCGGAACTGTATTTCTAACGTTCGCCCCAAAGGATTAACTTATAACGAAGCCAGCCTACGGGCTTTTTATCTGCTAACGGAAGCGCGTCGGTTATCGTTATCTGGTGTTAACCTTAAAGATCGCTCGGATACCTTAATGCTCGATGCATCGCCGGATAGCCCTAATTTTTTACTTTCTAATACTAACTAAGACAAGGATATCAAATGTCAGAACATAAGGAATATCTCGCTAAGAGACAATTAAAGAAAGGTACAGCTGGTTGGGTATTATTAGCTGGTTTGGGTGTGTCATATGTTATATCGGGTGATTTTGCGGGATGGAACTTCGGTTTTGCGCAAGCGGGCTGGGGTGGTTTTGCAATTGCCTCAGTGTTAATGGCGCTAATGTATTTTGCCTTGGTGTTATCGTTGGCGGAAATGTCTTCGGCTATCCCAACTGCGGGTGGCGGTTATAGTTTTGCGCGTCAAGCAATGGGGCCTGCTGGTGGTTATTTAACGGGGTTAGCGATTTTAATTGAGTATGTGTTAGCTCCTGCGGCCATTGTGATCTTTATTGGTTCCGCGGTGAATGCTCTGATCGGTATTGATGGTCCGATTGTGTACGCGGTGTTTTATTTGATTTTTATCGGTATTCACTTAGCTGGTGTTGGCGAGGCATTGAAAGTGATGATGGTGATCAGCGGCTTGGCTGTGGTTGCTATTTTAGCCACTGGCGCGGCGCTTATCGGTCATTTTGATGTGAATAATTTATTTGATATGGCGGTAACCAGTAATCTTGGTGCCTCTGAGTTTATGCCTATGGGTTGGTATGGTGTGTGGGCGGCATTACCGTTTGCAATGTGGTTATTTTTAGCGGTTGAAGGGGTGCCTTTAGCGGCAGAGGAAGCCAAAAATCCAGCGAAAGATGTGCCTAAAGGTATCGTCGGTGCAATGGTATTTTTGCTCTTTACCGCATTACTCGTCGTGGTCTTGGTTGCGGGCGCTGCGGGAACTAATGCGATGGGTAAAAGTGCGGTGCCTTTGGTTGATGCCTTAAATGTCAATGGTTATGCTTCGTTGGCGACTTGGGTTAACGTATTGGGTTTAGCCGGATTAGTGGCATCATTCTTTTCCATTATTTATGGTTATAGTCGTTTGGTATTTGCACTTTCTCGTGCGGGTTATTTACCGCAAGCATTATCGATAACGTCAAAACGGAAAGTACCTGCGCGGGCATTGGTTGTACCGGGTTTGCTGGGTTTTGCTGCCTCGTTAAGTGGTGAAGGCGATTTGATGTTATCTATGGCGGTAGTCGGTGCCACGGTATCTTATGCACTGATGGCATTAAGCCATATTTTATTACGCATTAACCAACCTGATTTACCACGACCGTATAAAACGCCTGGTGGCGTTGTTACCTCGGCAATTGCGTTGTTATTGTCGCTGGTGGCGTTAACGGGTGTCTATGCCTACGATACTCGAGCATTCTTCTATACTTTTGGATTGTTTATTATCGGTATTTTGTATTATCTATTATTTGCCAAAAATAATCTGGTAGCGAAAACCGCAGAGGAGGAATTTGCTTTGCTTTCTCAGGCTGAGTTAGAGTTATAAGCGCCTAAGGAGCAAGGTTTGGTGAATGCCCTGGTCCATCGGATCAGGGCTTGTGTGTTTATGGGATTCTGCGAGTGAATTTAATCTACCGCTTTAACCGGAAAGGCATTTTCACCAACGACTTTACCGTTAACCGTTTTGCCATAGTAACCTTGATGATTATGGTACTGCTCTGTATTGGCTTTTAAATCACCGCTAAAGCGTGGATCTTGTGGGCGTTCGTGACTATTCATAAATGCGGCCACATCCCATGCTTGTTGGTTGCTGAGTTGGATGCTTTTACCCAGCGGCATGTTTTCGTAAATGAAATAAGCCGCGGTATTAACGCGATGCATACCAGCGCCCCAGTTAAACGAATCTTTACCCCACAGTGGCGGGAATGATTGTACGCCGTCTTGCTTTAAGCCTTGGCCATTATCACCATGACAAGTTGCACAGGTTTGCTTATAGACAATTGCACCGCGTTCGATAGACGGTGTTGCTGCTGACTTGGCTAGTTTAGGGTAACCACGACCGGCTAGCTTGTTACGCTGTTCAATTGGTAGTGCTGCCGCAATTTTTTCTGGTAATACAAATGAATCGGCTTTACCGCCAAGTTGCACGACTGCGTCACTCATCTCTGGGATTGGGGTACTTTGCATGTCGTATTTATCTAACAAGCCACCCATTGCTAGCCAATATGAATAAGCGGTTAATGCCACCAGTTCTGGTGAATCAACCGCAGGTGCCACGCCGTTCATTGAATATTTAAAACAGCCTTGGATACGTTCTGCGTAGGTATTTACCTTATCGTTCTTTTTGCGATACGCAGGATATGCCATGAATGCGCCCCACAGCGGTGCAGAGTTAGCTTTCATACCTGCTTGCATGTGGCAGTTGGCACAATTTTGTTCATTACCCACGTATTGACCGCGCATAGGTTGCGAGTTAACGAATAATGAATAACCGAGTTTTACTTTATTACCAAACTCGGTATCTGGGATAGTGGCTAAATCACGCGGTACTAAATATTCGCTACTCGCCGCTTTTGCATGGGCTGGTAGTTCAGTTTGGCGATCGGGTAAATTGGCTTCAGCGTTGGCAAACGTTGTAAATAATAAACCTGCGCTAATGATGAGAGATAATTTTTTCATGGAATAACCTTATTTTATCGCTGCAAAGTATTGCGCAAGATGTTGGATTTCAGAGGCTGTTAATTGCTGTGCTATGGTTGCCATGACATTATTATGATCACCAGTGCGTTGCTTAGTTTGCCATGCGGTTAATTGGCTAGTGATATAATCAGCATGCTGACTGGCTAGGCGCGGGAAATGCGCAACCCCTAAACCGCTCGGACCATGACAGGTGGCACAGGCTGGAATATTACGTGTCCAATCACCTTGATAAACAAGTTTTCTGGTTGGGTCTGAAATGATGACGTTATCACCACGTTTTTCAATATCAGTGATGGTCGGCGCCGGTAAAGAGGCAAAAAATGCAGCGACTTGTTGCACAGACTCTGGTGTTGGCAACGTCATGACCATCGATGTCATGGATGGGTTGTTACGATTACCATTTTTAAAGTGATTAATTTGTTCGACTAAATAATCTTTATCCATACCTGCCAGCATCGGCGCTAGATTAGGCGTACCTAAACCTGCCGTGCCATGACAACTTTCACATACCATCGCCGCGGGTGGTGTTGCTGCAAATGCGGGCGCTTGCACTAACAGCAAAGCGCTCAGTCCAATGATGCTGCGAAATATGTTCTTTATGGGCATGGTATGTCTCCGAGTTACTGGGGGTAGAGTTAGTGTCATTATTATTTTTATAAACAGCAATATAGCGTGGCTAGTTTGGCGGTTTGAGAAAAGGAAAGATATTGTGGTTATCCACATAAATTGGAGGGGTTTGTGATTAGGATTACCGTTGTTATTAAAAAGCCCACTGTAGCGGATACGACAGTGGACTTATTTTATTTATCAGGCCTATTTATTAACTAGCATTATGTTAGTTAAGACTAATTTTAGCTGGTAATGCTTGTCTTGCAGCAGCGCCCACCACCCAATCGAGTAGTACGCCTTTACCTTGACGTGTTGGATCGATTAGGCCGATATCATTAATATTTACCCCATCGGTAGATTTCATTTTCACTGGTTGTTGTGTATCGCCAATCCAATGTGCGCGTTCGCCGAGTTCGGAATGACCAAAACCATGTTCAAACCCTAACGTTCCCTGTTTTAACCCATCAACAATTAACGCCATGGCTTTAGTAGCGCTGGTCGGCGTGGTAATGGTAAACATCGCTCCGGTTGTCAGGCCAATTTTCGCCGCGTCTGTCGGGTGGATATACACTGGGTTAATACCTTTAATCGAATTTAACCGCGGTGACAGGTTTGATACCGCACTGTGTATATTGGATTTAAAGTTGGTTAAGGTAAATGGCCATTCCGTTGCTGGATACTTTTCTGTTAACGGTGTGCCATCGGCTAATTTTTGTGGATACCATGTAGGACAGCCCGAATAATATTCGCCGGTCATAGTATTACGTGATGTGCCGACTTTTTCATTCCAAATTGCTAATGGTTTTTGCCATTTGTATTTCATTTCGTCGCCTTTGTAGGCTTGGGTCGCATCTTCAAAGCGACCGCCACGGGCAAAGATAAACGCCACTTTACCGAGTTCTTCTGGTGTCAGAACCCGCTGCATATCAGCTAATAAGCGTTCTAATCCAGACAATACCATATCTTCACCGCTGGCAGCAGGAACACCATTGGCCACATAGGCTAAATTGGCCGCTGCGCGTAAATAGAAGTCTTCAGCGCTGTGAATGCCATGCCAATTACCTTGGTTATCACTAATGGCATTATCACCAAAACCACCTAACTGCATTTTCTTGGCAATATCAATTAAGAAATTTTCTAGATTGATTGCACGACCATCGGCCGTTTTTTCTGTTAAGGCGTTCACAATCGGCCAACGTGCGGTGACTGTTTTAGTGGGAACACCATGCCAAGGTGTCGTCATGCCCCAACTTTCATAAGTGACGGTATCTGGCACTATGTAATCGGATAATGCCGTGGTTTCATTAATGAAGGCATCAACAGAAACAATCAGTGGCAACTGTTGTGGATCTTTTAATTTCTCGCCCAGTAAGTTAGCTAAACCGGGAACGCCATACATAGGGTTGGCCATATGGTTGATCCAAGCTTTGGCACGATACGGATAACCATCGACCGCAGCAGAGAGATGTTCTGTTAATAACGGCGCAGAGATCGGATACCAAGGTGATCGCGTTGGATACGGTGATTCACCTGCGGCGACACGACGTTTGTATTCACTGGTTTTTTGGTATGGAAATTTACTGCGTGATAAAAAGATCCCTTTGGGTTTTACTTTATTTTTAAATTTAGTGAAATCATAACGCGGGCCATTACCGGATGTTGGATAACCACCTGATTTAGCCATCACACCCCCTTTTAAATTGATGTTGCCAATCAGCGCGTTGAGCATCAGGATAGTATAAGCATTGTAGAAACCATTACTGTGCATGTTGCCGCCATGGCTATCTACTACAGCTTTAGTGCCGTGACTGGTAAAGCGTTTCGCCAGTGCCGTGATCGTTGCTACTGGGATATCACATTGCGCGCTGTAGAAAGCCAGATCATGCTTAAAGGCCGATTCTTTTAAATGCTGCAGTGATGACTTAACTTGTACGGATCCTTGCTTGGTTGTAACTATTTGATCAACAAAGATGTGTGCGGGTTGATCTTGAGTGTGAACTGAAAGATCACCGCTGTCGGCATCGACCACCACATACGGATCCGTTTCTGATAGCGGTTTACCGGTAAACGGAAGATCCATTTCTGACGCGCGTAAAAAAGCCCCGTAGCGCGGATGGTTTTTATCACTGATCACCAGATGAGTGGCATTACACCAATGCGCGGTACCCGCGGTTTTCATCGCATTTGGCCCAGGTTGTGACAAGAATGGCTTATTAAATTTATCGTTAGCCAGTATCCATTGGATCATACCCAATACTAATGCCGAATCTGTACCGGGTTTGATCGGTAGCCAGTTATTGTTGTTACCCGCCGCTAAACTAGATGACGCTGGTAATGCTGGTGATACTACTGCGTAGCTAAAATTACCTTTGGTGCGTGCAGTGGCGAGTTGGCGAGCTTGGC
>NZ_JASJHF010000260.1:0-4726 GCF_033791185.1 Moritella sp.
TCTTCATTATTAAACTGATTGCCATAGTTATGGATCATTAACCAGTAATCACCTTTTCTCGGTGATGAATAATCCAGTTTTTCGAGTGCAGTAGGCGTTGTCGCGAACATAAAAATATCATTCCACTCTTCACGGCTTGCAATGCCATTTGCATCAGCGTCGGCGCCCATGAATACATCAACATCTGGTGACGAAGTTTCAAGAATTTCTACGACTATGCGATCGGTACCGCTAGGCACTGATATCGGCATAAAGTACGATGCTATACCCTCTTCTTCTTGAATGAAGTCTGGCATGCTTGAACGTTTCAATGACACGTTATATTCAATGCCTTCGGTTAAAGTAGATGTTTGAATAGTAAAATCATTGGTGCCAATAGACACAACATCCTCAATCAGTGCGCTACCGACATTACGATGAGTATTAATTTCTACTAATTCTGGCGCACTACCAACAACAAAGTTAACGGTCACCGGAATAGAGACGGCAGGAATACTAGGATCAGATGGGGTAAAATGTACGCGACCATCTGACCATGGGGTATCAATGTCTATATCTGCGATGGCCTTAACCGTTATGGTAAATTCTTCACCAGCGCTCAATGAAATCGTTTGGCCATCTAAGTCACTGCTTAAGGTCATACCCTCTGTCGTATAACTATACGATACAGTCCACTGCGCATCTTTGGTGGCTTTTAAAGTACGTGTCCATTGACATTGGCTAATACACTCGCCCATAGACATGCTGGCAATATTCATTTTACTCGGTTGTCCGTGCCACCCAGCAGGAAGTTCTTTAACAAGATCTCGGATATTACGAACTGAATCATCATCACCTAAATCCGCTTCTCCTGGTTCTGTTGGCATTTGAATTGCTCCTATATCACCAAACGGGTCTGCAGCGAGGTAACCAGCGATACTTTCATGCATCACTAATCCACTTTCGACCGCTAAATCAACACGCGCAACACCAGCACCGGATGAATGCAGAGCCGCTGGATCCCAGGTTTGCTTCTTCTTAACTACAGGGCCAACAACTTTCGCATAGGTTCCTGCAGTTAACATAATGGCTGATTGCAATTCTGCAGCAGACCATTGTGGGTGTCTTGATTTGATCAAAAGCATCATACCGGCCACATGTGGTGACGCCATAGATGTACCAGAGCGATACATAAAATCTTGATCAGAAATACTTTGTTGGTTTAAGGTAAACTCTTGCATGTTATAACCTAAACCACCGGCAAGAATGTCCTGTCCTGGTGCGGCAATACTCGGTACTAGATAATCGCCACTAAAACGATCCGGTCCTTGTGAAGAGAAATACGTCATTAAACCACTGAGATCTTCATTTTCTTCAAACGTTTGAGTACTCACTAAATGTGATTCACTCAACGCCACCTGATGATTTTCGCCTTCGGCTAACCAGTCAAGTAATAATCGACCGTCGTTCTTGTCGATATGAATCGATGGAATGGTATGGAAATCGGCAGCAAGGTTTTCACCGGTATTGTTGGTATTAATTAAGATCATACCGGCAGCCCCTACGAGCGATAAATTATGGCTTTTTACTGATCGGCTTAATGGACCTTTGGTTTTATGTACACCGCCGCGGTTACAAATAACAACCTTACCGGCAACCGCTTCTGTAGGTATAGAATCGAGACCACAGGCACCGGCAATTTCAAAATCATCACTTGCCCAGCTATGTTCAACATCACCAGCAAAGACAACATCGGTAGCTGTTAATCCGCGTGTTGCGCCTTCACCTACTAAAATATTACTTTCTAGTTCAAAATCAGTTGAACCGCCGGTTAACACTAGTTTTTTATCGTCAAAACCGCGGTCATGATTTATTGCTGCAACGCCCATCAACCAAGGCGCATTTCCTGGTGTACGCATGGTTGTTTTACCACTAGCGCCACTGTTACCAGCAGATGCTGCAACATGAACATTCGCTTCACGAGCATTCAAATAAGCCAGAGACACCCAATCATACCAAGGTGTATTTGGCGTACTGCCGACCGAATAGTTAATTACGTCAACACCATTTTCAATCGCGTGTTCTATCGCATCAATGGCATATTGAGGAAAACAATAACCGCCTGAATCACAAGCTTTATAAGCAATAATATTGGCTCTAGGGGCAACACCTGAAACTTTATCAAAAACAAAATCGTGTTGATAAACTTCCGGTAATGGGCCACCTATTGCGCCTTCTGTTTTAACATTATGTACAATGTTACCAGCGGCAGTGGATGCTACATGAGTACCATGACCATTAGAGTCTTGGCCGGTACCTTCACGGGCCCAGTCGCGTACTCGAAGAAAGGTATTTTCCTCGTCTCGTGTAAAAGTCAGTATGTCTCGTATATGGCCAAACGGTACGACACCAATGAGTTTATCGTTACACCAGCCAGGACTATTAATACAGTCACCATAATATTGACCTTTTGGATTGGTATGAACGTAATCTATTTCACCATCACCGTTTTCATCAACTTCAGCTGCAAATGATGGATGAAATGGCGGTAATTCATCTTGGTTGTTAATATTGTCAACTTTCTCTAAAAATGACGCTATGCCAGAGTCAATAACACCAATAACCATGCCCTCGCCTTTAGTACCAACAGACGAATTTGTGCCTTGCCATACTTTGCTTGCACCACTATATGCAGGGCCACTGTCTGTGGTTATTTTTGCAATACCTGCTTTGCCTACAGCAACAACATTTGGTAATTGACTAACTAAAATAGCTTCTGATGCAGACAATGTAGCGGTAAAACCATTTAATGCGATTTGATAAGTAGAGCCAATTTTTACGTCGCGCTGTAAACGCATATTTATATGAAATTGCGTTTCATTTTGCTTACCCGCTAGGTAGTGCTTATATTGTTTCGAGGCTAAGCTTTTGGTATCTAATTTACCTTGGGCCGTTACATTTGAGCCTTTACTGGCCAACATATTCGTTGCCGGTAAATCGCTGACGCCACCGCGATAGCTAGTTAAAGGTTGATCTTGCAAAATAATGAAATACTCATTACTCAAATGCTTACGAACATGATTATTAATATCAAATACGGCTAAACCACCATCACTATTATGGGTCGTTCTAAACGGCACTTTTACGGCATTATCTTCTACAAACCTACCTAACTGATAAGCCTGTTCTTGTTGATTAGTTTCTGCACTTACATTGGCAACAAGTACCAAAGATAATGCTGAAACCATATTACTTAACTTAAATTTCATAAAGAATTCCTTACAGGAAAGAGTCAAACTCTTTCCGTTAAATAGTTATCTAAAACGGCGACTACAAAGCAGTAGCAACAACAGCGATACGTAAAAAGTACCACCTGACGAATTATTGTTTTTATCTGACTCAGTGCTTACTTCGCTGATGCTAAAAGTAATATCCGCTTGAAAGAAGTTTTGGCCATCATTAACGCTGATCTGTGCGATAAATTCACCGCCAACCAGTGGCGTACCCGTTAATAAGCCCGCGCTATTCAATAGCAGACCTTTCGGTAAATTTTCAGCGCTAAATTTCAAACCTACACCATCGATATCGGTGAAATGCACAGATAAATCAGTTGCATCTATCTGCGTGCCTTGCTCTGCGGCAAAGTCGCCTATAGCGGACACCAACTGTGGTGCATTGTCATTAGAATTAGTGATGTAAACATCAAAGTGTTGAGTTAAACCTTCATTTTGACCCACTTTGACACTGGCCATTAATGAATAATGCTGCTGTTTTTCATAATCGACACGGCTGCTATCACGTATCGATAACACGCCATTGGCAGAGATTTGGAACGGCGCGCCAGCACTATCGCCCACTAAGGTAATTTCAGCCTCAGTAGTTATAAGTCCTTCAATAAGTGAGGTGTTATGTAGTTGTAATTGACCAAATACGTCACCGATGACGCTATTCTCAGCGACTGAAAATGACTGCCCAGATTGAATCGTTGGCATAACACTCTCAAAGCTTGCGATTACATAAAAACCCGTTTGAGGATTAAACAACGCACTACCTTTAAGACACTCGCCGCTAATTACAGCCGCAGTGTTTGCACACGCCTGACTATATAATGTTGATGTTTTAGCACGTGAATTTGGTGCTAAGGTAATACTGTCTTGCCAATCAAATGACGTTTGCTCTGTACTATCCATATGGGCTAATTTTAAAACCGTACCTGAAAACGTCGACGTCCCTGGCGATTCATCAACAACAGGAGGTAAAAGTAAGGTATCTAAACGCACAATAACTTCATATTGCCATTTATCCGTCTCAGGAATTTCAGTAGAGTATTTAACTTCTTCAGAGACACAACTTGCGGAAACGCTACGAGCGGTAAAGTCACAAATTAAATCTCCATTAATTAATAAAGGCGACTTAAAATTTATTGCTTGTGCAAATAACAGATGGTCAATAACACAATCGAAGTCTGATCTATCGGTGACTAAACATAATGGTGCTATGTCTCCTTTACGTATGCCAAAATCGGCCAAATAATCATAAAGGTAGGTATCAAAGACATCGTCCGCATAATATTTTATGCAGTTGCCATTACTGTCTTTAATTTCATTATTGCCACACTCGAGTGTTGGATCTATGGCTGAACTGTCATTAACACGATTGGTTATTAATCCACCTAAGGTGAAATTATGAATTAATGGTTTATCACTTAGGCCCGGAATAGTTTGGCGATCCGTTGTCACTATCATAG
>NZ_JASJHF010000261.1:0-6100 GCF_033791185.1 Moritella sp.
GGCGTAACCGCATTAATGTTAGTGGCTTTCTCTTTGACCATTTCGCCAGATATTTCGGCCATTTTGATGGAGAAGGTACCGCCAAAGCCACAGCAGGTTTCTTGGTTTTTAATAGCGACGAGTTCGAGCCCTTCGACATTACCCAATAATTTAAGCGGCTCTTCACGCACACCTAATTTACGGATGAGGCTACAAGAAGGATGATAAACACCGCGCCCAGGTAATTTTGCGCCGACGTTTTCAATATTCAGTTCGTTAACAATAAACTGGGTTAGTTCGAACAAGCGATCCGATACCGCTTGAGCTCGCGCCGCCCACTCGGGTTCATCGGCTAAGTACTCAGGGTATTTCTTTACCGCTGCCGCACATGAACCCGCTGGCGTGACGATTGGATAGTCATTACCTTCAAAAGCGCAGATTAGTGATTTCATTGCTGGCTTGCTTGATTCGATATACCCGCTATTCAATGACGGTTGACCGCAGCAGCCTTGCTCTTTCGGGAATATTACTTCGCAGCCTAACTGCTCTAGTAATAACACTGTTTTTTTAGCTACGTTTGACTTAACTACGTCACATAGACAGGTTACAAAAAAATTAACTTTCATCATCTCACCTTGCTCACCGAGCTTATTTTTGGCTAATGATATAAGCAAGCATCGAAAAAAACGAACGTGATTAGCGTTAATAAATATGCCAATAGCTCTGCTTGTGTGATCTTAGCTTTATCATAAATATAACAATTCACTTTAAAACAATTAGTTATATTTTAACCAAAGGAATGCAACAGGGGTTATTAGGTCAAATATGGAAACAATGAAGTTCGACATTAATGCTAATGCAGCCTTTTTTAGTTTAGTGCAATTAGTCAGCAATTTTTGGGGTCAACACTATGCACAGTACAGATGAGACAAGGGGTTTGAGGGGGTGCCTTGGTGTAATAAAATAACCAATTAATGCCATTTTAAGCATAAACCCTATTTTTTGTAGTTGAATTTCATCAAAATAATTTACCTAATTACACTAGACCCCTGAATCGCTTAATTTATCGATAGCGACCCAGCGTTTTATTACCGTGCATTATGACAATCACTGTTTCTAATACCGCTACAATCATTTAGTGGTCTTTATCACTAAACATATAAGCCATTGATTTTATATAACTTGATAACTTGCATTTTTTTCCCCCTCATTGTTTATGTCACATTTGTCGCCCATATTCCTAATTACATACCTAAAAAGAGGGGTAGAGTTTGCGGCTCAAGATCTTACAATCCATTCCCCACAAGACACGGGTATTAGAAAAGCACAGGGTTTTAGGTAACTGTACTTTATCAACAATACATTCAAGCACTATTATAAATAGACTCATGCATAACTATCATCGTAAAGCCGATAGACTTATGAGCTGAGCACACATGGAGTGGGTAGCAATGACATCCCTAATCTTGGCAATGATGCCAATTCTCGTCCTTATCTGGATGATGACGAAAAAGAATGGTGTACCCTCGTACATTGCACTACCAGTGACGGCATTATTTGTAGCAGCACTGCAAATTTTTTACTTCCAAACAGACCTAACACTGATCTGGGCAAATGTGATTGCCGGAAGCTTGTCAGCTATTACCCCTATATCGATTATTGCCGGGGCAATTTTGATGAACCGTATGATGTGCCTATCCGGGGCTGAAGATACCATCAGTCGCTGGTTAGAGGGCATCAGCCGTAATAAAGTTGCTCAGTTAATGATCATTGGTTGGGCGTTTGCCTTTATGATTGAAGGAGCCTCAGGCTTTGGTACACCCGCAGCAATTGCCGCGCCTATTTTAGTTGGCCTCGGTTTCCCACCATTACAAGTCGCAATGCTAGCGTTAGTGATGAACTCGGTACCAGTATCCTTTGGTGCGGTAGGCACGCCAACTTGGTTTGGTTTTTCAAACTTAGGGTTAACTGACTCAGCATTACTGGAGATTGGTCAACAAACAGCGATGATCCACTTCGTAGCGGCCTTTGTTATTCCGGTATTGGCATTGCGCTTTGTCACCTCTTGGACTGAGATCCGTCGTAACTACTTCTTTATTCTATTAAGTACCTTGTCTTGTACGGTACCTTACTTCTTGTTGGCACAATGGAACTATGAATTCCCTGCATTAGTGGGCGGCGCGATTGGTCTGACTATCTCGATTGGTTTAGCCAAGTTAAACATCGGTCTGGGTAAAGTAGCGCCGAGTGCTGACGATAACAACACTGCGAAAACAGTGATCAGCCGTGGCCAGATATTCAAAGCCATGACACCGACTATGCTATTAATTGTTATCTTAATTGTGACCCGTATTAAACAGCTTGGTATTAAATCAATGCTGACCGATGCGACTGAAGCATTATCGGTATCACTGGGTGGTTTCGGTGACTTTAGTGTTAGCCAAGCGTTAATCTTCAAGTTAAGTAATATTCTCGGCACTAACGTAGCTTGGGCATATAAAACATTATACGTACCTGCGCTTATTCCTTTCTTATTAGTGGTGTTGATTTCTATCCCACTGTTTAAGCTTAAAGGCAGCATGGTTAAGCAAGTGTTTAGCGAAACTGGTAGCCGTATTAAAATGCCTTTCATTACCCTGATTGGTGCATTGATTATGGTTAAACTGATGATGGCTGGCGGTGAAAACTCCCCTATCCTGATTATCGGTATGGCGTTTTCAGATTTGATGGGGACTAACTGGCAGTTTGCTTCTGCTTACCTTGGCGCGCTGGGGGCATTCTTCTCAGGCTCAGCAACGGTATCGAATCTAACATTTGGTGGTATTCAGCAAACGATTGCAACCACAGTGGGTTTACCAGAAACGACTATCTTGGCACTGCAATCCGTTGGTGGCGCGATGGGTAACATGGTCTGTATTAACAACATCATCGCGGTATCGACTATCTTGGGTATTTCTAACCAAGAAGGTTACATCATTAAACGTACAGTGATCCCGATGATTATCTACGGGCTAATTGCAGCGGTGATGAGTACGCTAATCTAACGATGACAGCGAGGGTTAACCGCCCGGCTTGATCAATGTTTGAAATAAAAAACCAATAGCGAGAGCTGTTGGTTTTTTTGTAGCTTATAACTCAATCTGTTTCATTTCTTCAACTTGAGTTAGGTAATACTCACATCGAAATTGAATACTTTCTTTATACGCGTCAACATATTTAGACTCTTCATCCGTAAGCTCCCATGCTTGTTTTATTGCGTTATCCAAGTTGCTAAGAATAGCTTTCGCCAGTTGCTTTAGGGTTATTTCAAGTACGTTCTGTTTTATTCCACATTCTTCAGCAAATGTCATCAATTGGTAAGCATGAACCTTATCAACTTCAAACTCATCACCAATTGCCATAGCAAGCTCTTGATCAAACTCTGGATACATTTGTACATTAACCAGATCGTACCACGGAGTCGGTTTAAGGCCATTTTGAGTAACATAGAACGAGTAATTTTTACCATGAGAATCCGCGTTACAAACAAGCAAGTTAAAGATTGTCCAACGGAGCATGTCAAATTTGGCTTGTGCTGGGTTGGCACAATAATCTGCAATACTGAACAATCTCTCCAAGCTAACCCCTTCCCGAATGTCTTTTACGTCACGGCTAGTACCTAAATTTCGTTCATACTTTCTAGCAACTGAAAAGCCAAGAGCCTGGCATGCATCAATCATATGACGACGCATTACGATATGGCGTTCAGTATTGTACATGCGGTCAAAACGAGTAACAGATAGGGCTTTGTATTTTCCTATTAGCATGGCCTCAACTTCAGCAACCTGCATACCGATAAAACCTGCAAGTTTCATGGTAATAAGCTCATTAAGCACGAGATGCTGCTGAGTGTTTTTTTCAAATTTAACAATATGAGTTGAACAAAGCTCTCCTTCGCCAAATCCATATTCGCAGTCGATGTGGAATAGATTCAATTTCGATTGAACCCCTGCAACAGAAAGACGTGGCTTTCCGCCCCAGACTTCCATTGGCCACATTTCGGGGTCTTCAATTCGTTTTATCAGGTCTTCTTCGCAGATAGGTGTGAAAGATGTTATTTGTGGTTTACTACCCACAGGCAAATACAATATTGCGCCAGACGTATCGAGTCCAATGCCCTTGATTAAACCAAATGTATTACTTTTGGAAATACCGAGAGCTTCAATGAGATAATCAAGTCCTTTGTTCTCGGGGAGTAAGTTAGTCAGGTAAATTGAAATCTGCGAGCTAGTAACTCGACCACTAAGCGGAAGTCTTGGTGAAATAGGAAAACCCTCTTCCTGCCACTCTTGAGTATATTCAATAGAGAATTGTTCTGTGTCTATGTCAAAACGTATTTCTCCAATGACCATGCCTCTAAAGTGCATAACCAGAGTATTAATATTAGTACCACTCATTGTTGTCACCTACTGTATTTATACTACTTGGAGTATCAATTGCCAGCTTTATACCAAGACCATTAAGGATTTTGATTATTGTTGAAAAATATACATCTTCGCCTTTTTCAACTTTGATCAAGGTCTTTTTGCTAACACCACAGAATGATGCTGCTATTTCCTGAGTCATCAAAGCGGCCTTTCTACGGTCTTTGATTAGTTTGCCTAAGGTGCTTGGATCAAATTGAGTCGCCATTCTACAGCCCTAAAAAGTGTACGTAAGGTTACTTTAGAGCTTTGCATGCTAATAATCAATTAAAAGTGTAACAACGTACACTATTTTAATTCTGAATCTTGATATCCCAACAAAAGTGTAGGTTCGTACACTTTTAGTGCTAAGTGGCAACGCGATGGGTAACATGGTCTGTATTAACAACATCATCGCTGTATCGACTCTCTTGGGTATTTCTAACCAAGAAGGGTACATCATTAAACGTACCGTGATCCCGATGATTATCTACGGGCTAATTGCAGCGGTAATGAGTACGCTAATCTAGCAGTGACCGCTAGGGTTAACTGCCCTGCTTGATGAATGTTTGAAATAAAAAACCAATAGCGAGAGCTGTTGGTTTTTTTGTATATAGATGAATCCAAGACATGAAAATTAATATATATTGTTGTGTTTAAAGTAAAAATGCACAAAAGGATTTCTTAATGAAAAGTGTATATTTTGGCATCAAGTATCATCCAGACAATGCAAATAAAAGTATCATAAGTGAATTTGAAAAATGCTTTGCTAAACACAATTTGAAGTCATACTGTGTTGCTAGAGATATGGAAAAGTGGGGCGAACGCTCTTTTTCTGCAAAAAAAATAATGCAAGAAACTTTCGCTAAAATAGACGAAGTGGACCTAGTTGTAATTGATGTATCAGAAAAAGGGGTTGGCTTAGGTATTGAAGCTGGCTATGCGAAAGCTAAAGGCAAAGAGCTTATTGTTACGATTAAGAATGGAATTGAAATTAGCACTACAATCCAAGGCACAGCAGATAAAATCATTACATACAATAAAGTCTCAGAGATAACATTTTAGGCCAAAATCGTACTCTGCGCATAACGCATTTTATGTAATAGCATCAGGTGATGCTTCGCCAAACGCGATTATCTAGGGGTCTAGGAACCCCTTTATCCAACTAGATAAAAAAACTAAAATTCAAGGCTCTAAGCTACATAAAAATAAAAACTATGGCGGCAGTTAACTATGTGGAGACCTAATTATAATTAGCTAATGAAGCTAGCCCTGACACCTTAGAGGCACTATAAAAACAGGCATCGCCAGATTTCTGTGTTTTAATTAGGCCATCACTAGTGAGGCAAGCAGCATGTTTACCGCACCACCACCCTTAACATTTCAACAACAAAGTCCATTTTCTTTATCGGTATCAAACCACTTTACCATATCAAATACAGTATAATCACACTGGTAAAATCCAGCTGGATAAATATCCAAGGCAATGGTTAATATCGCCAATTCAGACACTTACCACTTCAAACACATTTTTTGGACATGACATGAGCGAATTGACATTAATCAATTGAGGCAAATGTTATAAATGTTAAAATAACCCTGCAATAGATATTCGCGATATCATGACCACAGCTATAGACAACGATGTTATTTTTAAGAGGCTCCAACTAATGGGATTA
>NZ_JASJHF010000262.1:0-2833 GCF_033791185.1 Moritella sp.
CCTACCATTGGTCACTAGTCGTCTATACAGTTTTGTTGATGGGTATATTTTCCTCGCTGTTCCAATGTTCGTATTAATGGCCGCACTAGTAGATAGATCCGGCATTGCCCATGATCTGTTTGAAGCGATGAAAGTTTTTGGTAAACGCATACGTGGTGGTGTTGCTGTTCAGACGTTATTAGTTGCGGTTGTGTTAGCTTCTATGTCGGGTGTAATCGGTGGTGAAACTGTACTACTGGGTATTCTTGCCTTACCGCAAATGTTGCGTTTAGGTTATAACCGTAAGTTAGCAATCGGGGTTACCTGTGCCGGTGGCGCATTAGGTACCATGTTACCGCCAAGTATCGTATTAATAATTTATGGCTTAACAGCAAGTGTCTCTATAGGCGACTTGTTCAAGGCTTCATTTTTACCGGCATTTATCCTCGCTATTTTTTATATTCTGTATGTATTAATACGCTGTAAGCTAGACCCCTCACTTGCTCCTATCCCAAGTGCAGAAGAGTTAGAAGAAGATGCTAAAAATCAGCCTAACTTTTTCAAAGCGTTATTTTTCCCTCTGTTATCTGTGGCAGTGGTATTAGGCAGTATCTACTCAGGTATCGCATCAGTCACTGAAGCTTCGGCTTTAGGTGTTGTTGGTATCATGATTAGTACTTGGATCCGTAAGGAGCTAAACTTTGCAATGCTAAAAGATGCAGCCATCGCGACCATGAAAACCTGTGGCATGATCATGTGGATTGGTATCGGTGCGAGTGCATTAGTGGGTGTTTACAACCTAATGGGCGGTATTGAATTTGTTGAAATAACTATCCTGTCACTCAGTGGTGGTGATGCAAAGACGACTCTACTGATTATGATGGTTATCTTATTAGTGCTAGGTATGTTCCTCGATTGGGTGGGTGTAGCCCTACTAACCATGCCGATTTTTGTCCCTATTATTGTTGGCTTAGGTATGGACCCTATCTGGTTTGGTGTGGTGTTCTGTCTTAATATGCAGGTTTCATTCCTTTCTCCACCATTTGGTCCTGCGGCATTCTATTTGAAATCCGTAGCACCCAAAGATATTAGTTTAGGCGAAATATTTACGGCTCTGTTCCCCTTCATTGGTTTACAAGTGCTTACGCTAGGATTAGTTATCATGTTCCCTGTTCTAGCGTTATGGTGGCAATAATGGAAAAATTCAAAATAGTAGTGATGGGCGTTTCTGGATGCGGAAAAAGTTTAATTGGTAGCCAGTTAGCTAAAGCGCTGCAAATTAACTTTTTCGATGGTGATGACTACCACCCTGAATTTAATATTCAAAAGATGAGTCAAGGTATGCCCCTCAACGATGACGATAGAGACGAATGGCTAAATACCTTAAATACTTTGATTAATGAACAACAACAAGCCGTTATCGCTTGTTCTGCGCTTACTCCTAAATATCGAGCAATATTAAAGAAAGGTGCACCTAATCTGCAATTTGTCTATCTGAAAGGTGACTTTGACACGATTTGGCAACGTCATCAAAAAAGAGAAAACCATTATTTTAATGGTCAAACTATGTTGAAAAATCAATTTGATACGTTAATAGAACCCAGTAGCACTGAAGCGTTAATCGTTGATATTAGGCAATCAGTTGAGCAGATTGTTGCAGATATTCAAGCACAATTAAGCGTGGCTGCCATATTAAGTACTGGTAATAGTAAAACAAATAATGAGTAATAATATGGATATTGCCGTAATCGGCTTAGGTGTAATGGGTGCCAATATGGCATTAAATTTCACTGAACGTGGTTTCTCCGTTGCAGCTTTTGACATTGATCAAGCACGTCGCAATGACATCATTAGACGCCACCAGCCATTAACAGCGGCAAAGCTAATGGCTGTTAAGGATCTTGCCTCGCTTATCGAGCAATTGGCAACACCTCGCCGTGTGGTTCTTTCAGTCCCCGCTGGTCCCGTTGTGGAGATTATCTGCCAAGACTTACTTGCTGCTGGTTTAGAGTTAGACGATATTGTGGTCGATACGGGTAATAGTGAATGGCGAGATTCAGTCGCACGTGCACAATCATATGCAGGTAAATTTAACTTTTTCACCTGTGCAATTTCAGGTGGAGAAGTCGGGGCACGTTTTGGTCCATCATTAATGCCAAGTGGTGATCACGCTATTTGGCTATTATTAAAACCTATGTTGCAAGCTATCTCAGCTAAAGTTGATCCGCTAACGGGCATTGAAGTTGCTCGGACCAAGGTGGAACAACCATTACCAGAAGGAGAGCCTTGCGCTGACTATATAGGTCCAATCGGTTCAGGGCACTTTGTTAAAATGGTGCATAATGGGATTGAATATGCGGATATGCAAATGATCGCAGAAATTGTCCAATTTATGCGTCAAATATTAGCCATGTCAGCAGCAGAAGTCGCAGAGGTATTTAGCCAGTGGAATAATGGTAAATTGCAAAGTTACCTGATTGAAATAACGGCAAACATACTCAAGGTAGTTGACCAACCAACGGGCCTGCCACTGGTCGATGTGATTATGGATCAAGCAGGACAAAAAGGCACGGGTAATTGGACAGCACGCGAAGCATTGCAATTAGGGGTACCTGCAAATGCAATCGCTGAATCCGTATTTGCGCGTTGCTTGAGTACGCAAAAGGCGATTCGCCAAGTTGCAGCAACGCAACTCGCAGGTCCTTCGGTTAGCATTGAAGATAAAAATATTTGGATAGATAAATTAGGTGATGCACTGTATTGCGCGAAAATTTGTAGCTATGCACAAGGTTTTGAGCTCATGTCAGCTGCTCAAAAAGAGCATAATTGGACGTTTGACTATGTTTCAATAGCT
>NZ_JASJHF010000263.1:0-8104 GCF_033791185.1 Moritella sp.
GGCATTATCTTCCGTGACGTGACGAGTTTAGTTGAAAACGGCGCGGCATTTTCGGCGACTATCGACTTACTTGCAGAACGTTTTAAAGATGCTGGTTTTACTAAAGTTGCTGGCACAGAAGCGCGTGGTTTTATTTTTGGTGCTCCGTTAGCAAAAGCACTTGGCCTTGGTTTTATTTTAGTGCGCAAACCGAACAAATTACCGCGTAAAACAATTGAACAAAGCTATGAGTTAGAATACGGTACAGATACATTACAAATTCACGTAGATGCTGTAGACGCTGGCGATAAAGTACTTATCGTTGATGATCTACTTGCAACTGGCGGAACAATGGCGGCAACTGTTGCACTGATCCGTCAACTTGGCGGTATTGTTGAAGATGCGGCATTTGTTATCTCATTACCTGATCTTGGTGGTGAAGCTGTATTAAATAATCTTAATGTTAATATTACCAAATTAGTTGATTTTGACGGCGTATAATCCGCTATCATTCTAACTATCATGATTAGCTGGTGGTACTCGTCAGCTATTTTCAGCCCCCGAGCATATTAGTGCTTATCAATATTAAGTAATCATTGAACTGTTATGAGTTATCAAGTTTTAGCGCGTAAATGGCGCCCGCATAATTTTCAGCAAGTTGTTGGTCAACAACACGTGCTGACCGCTTTAGTTAATGCGCTAGAGCAAGACCGTTTACACCATGCTTATTTACTCAGTGGTACTCGCGGTGTGGGTAAAACCACTATCGCCCGCATTTTAGCCAAAAGCTTAAACTGTGAGAAAGGCATTACTAGTAAACCATGCGGTGAGTGTTCAACATGCGTCGAGATTGATCAAGGCTGTTATGTCGATCTGCTCGAGATTGATGCTGCATCACGTACCAAAGTCGAAGATACGCGTGAATTACTTGATAATGTGCAATACAAGCCTGCTCGCGGCCGTTTTAAAGTGTACTTAATCGATGAAGTACACATGCTTTCTAAGCACAGTTTTAATGCGTTATTAAAAACGCTAGAAGAACCACCTGAATACGTGAAGTTCTTGCTGGCAACCACAGATCCACAAAAATTGCCGATTACCATCTTATCGCGTTGTCTGCAGTTCCATTTAAAAGTATTAACGATTGAGCAAATCTCTCAGCAGCTAGTGCATATTTTATCGCGTGAACATTGCCAGTACGAATTGTCGGCATTAAATTCAATTGCGAAAGCTGCTGATGGCAGTATGCGTGATGCGTTGAGTCTAACCGACCAAGCATTATCCCATGGCGCAGGTGAAGTATTACACCAAACGGTGTTGGATATGTTGGGCACGCTCGATCACACCCATATGTTGCAACTACTGCGCTTAATTGTCAGTGGTGATGCCAATAACTGCATGGCAAAAATTGCCGAAGTCAGCTCGTTAGGGCCTGACTTCGACCAACTGCATGTCGAGCTAGCCAGCTTGTTACACCGTATTGCCATGGCGCAAATTTTGCCATCATCTGTGGTTGATAGCGAAAATGCAGATAAAGTCAAAGCCTTGTGTGATGAAATGTCACCCGAAGATGTGCAGCTGTATTATCAAATCACCTTAACAGGTCGTAAAGAACTGCCGCTTGCACCAGATCCACGTAGTGCGTTAGAAATGACGATATTACGTATGCTGGCTTTCCGTCCACAAGGTCGTTTGCAAGCACCTGAAAGGGATGTGACTCCAGCACCAGTGGCTATTGCCCCGATTGTTGCTGAAAATGTTACTGCAGCTGTTGAACCAACACCGCAAGTACCGATGCAACAGCAGCAAGTACAGCCAGCACAAGAACAACAAGTTCAACCAGCAGCACAAGCGCAACAACAGCAGGCACAACCAAGCTATTCTGCAGCGGTTCCAGCGGTTAACGAAGTTGCTTCAACGCCTGTCGTGGCGGAACCGAGCAATGAAGCGGTTGCAAATTTAAACCTAGAACAAAATGAGCTATTACAAGCAGCGCAAGAGATGGGACATGTTGAGCCTCAGGGTTATACTCCTGCGCCAACTAATGAAGCTCCTCAACTGCTTAATGTGCCAGCGATGCATGCTGAGCAACAGCCGTTGGCACAAGAGTCAAAGCAAGTACTTGAACAAGTCGTTGCACCTGAGCAAGCTCCAGTAGCAGAAAACAGCGTCGACCAAGGGCGTAAAACCCGTAACTTTTTGCGTAGCCGTTTAGGTACCACTGCAAAAAAGTCGACAGCGGCGAAGAGTGAACAGGCTCAATCGTCGTATGTACCGCCGAAAAAAGCGGTAGCACCTGTTATCCAGCATACACCCGCTAGGCAGAGTCGTTTTAACGCCACTGTAAGCCAACCTATACAGCAACAACAAACACAGCAACAGTCTCCACCGACATGGGACGAATTGCCACCACTTGATTCGTATCAGGACCAAGGTAACGATCCAGACCAAGGACAATACCAAGATCAAGGCCCTGCTCATTATCAAGGTCAAGATAGCTATCAAGGTCAAGGCAATTTACAGAGCCAAGGGCAGGGTGGTTATAACAACCAAATGCCAGCGCAAGGTTTTGCAGAGCCAGCAGTACGTCAAATTGATCGTTTCAGTCAGGTTAAGGTTGATATTAATGAGCTGTCACCGGCTTTTCAGTCGCAAAAACCAGCTAAGTCAACAGCGACTACGCCGTTAGATAATAAGCTTCGTGATGAAACCGACCCATGGTGTTGTTATATTAATCAGATGAGCTTAGGCGGACGTGTACGTCAATTGGCATTGCACAGTGTGATGGAACAGGAACCTGGTCGTATTACTTTGACCATGAACCCAGATCAACGGTACTTTACCAATGATAAGTCTCGTCAGCAGTTAACTGAAGCGCTCCAGCAAGTGTTATCTGAGCCCGTTGAGTTAGTGATTAACTTTGGTGAAAACCCAAACAAATCAACACCTGCGCAGCTTGAAGAAATAATTTATCAACAACGTTTAGCGAATGCGACTAAAAACTTGTATGATGATAAGTATATTCAGTTCTTTATGAACCGTCTCGGCGCTGTCATTGATGATAGTTCAATAGTGCCGTTATAGCGCCGTTATAATTTTTATTGTGTTGATAACAATAGTTATCAGCCTTGATTTTTTTCCAGTAATACCCATATAGTATGGATATTCAATGCGCAACAATCAGTATTCATTTATTGTTGTTCGCGGTAAACAATAGAAAGAGAGTTTAATATGTTTGGTAAAGGCGGAATGGGCGGGCTAATGAAGCAAGCTCAACAAATGCAAGACAAGATGGCTAAAGTACAAGAAGACCTAGCTAATATGGAAGTAGTTGGTGAATCTGGTGCAGGCATGGTTAAAATCACTATGACTGGTAGTCACAATGTACGTCGTGTAGAAATCGACCCTGAGTTGATGGAAGACGATAAAGAGATGTTAGAAGATCTTATCGCTGCTGCAATCAACGATGCTGCTCGTCGTGTTGAAGAAGAAAATAAATCAAGAATGGCTGATGTTACTGGCGGTATGAAATTACCACCAGGTATGAAAATGCCTTTCTAAGTTGAAAGACATTTAATATCAGTACTAAGCTCCAGCTTTACTTTCATGGTTTAGCTGGAGTTAAATTTTCCCCGTTTTATTGTTAGTTCATTTCTACAAATATTCAGATATTCAATTCCTTAAAATGTACTCGCAATGGTAAAGTTTACCCATTACCATGTATAGCTATCCAATTTAAATAAGTAATCATCTATGTCTAATCCCCCTTGTCCAAAATGCCAATCAGAATTCGTTTACCAAGATCAAAGCCATCTTGTTTGCCCTGAATGTGCACATGAATGGAACCCGTCGGAAGTGCTTGTTGAAGATTCATTTTTCGTAAAAGACGTCAACGGAACGCTGTTGCAAGAAGGTGATAAGCTTACGTTAGCGAAAGATCTTAAAGTCAAAGGTAGTTCTCTGGTTCTAAAAATTGGTACAAAAGCGATTATCAAACGCATAATCGAAGGTAAAGATCATCAGTTAGATTGTAAAGTAGATGGCGCTGGTGAAATGATGGTGACGGCGAAGTTTGTAAAAAAAGCCTGAGTTAATATCGGGTAATAAGTATCTAAGGCTGTCTAGTCCAGTTTTGTTTAGAGGTTTAACACTAAGCCGTTTATGCCCCCAAAGTTTGTTAGAGCTTCAACTCACAGGTTTTAGCTAACTCATTCCTCAGCTATCACAATCCGGTACTACATCCATCATGACCATTTACAGTAATAGGAGGTCATGATGGTAGTAAAGAATTCACATCTCGTACACGGTGCTAAGAAGCCATTTAGATTAGAAATTAATGATAATCAAATGCAACTAGCTCTCTTAAATTTGGTAATAGATAGTAAGCTGTGTTCATGTGAATTATTTAGAATGAAAGTGGGGGATATTTTACTAATCCCACTCAGCCTCTTTATTATTTGTGGGCATAGTTTATAACGGTCTGTCGATAAAGTGACAACAAGCGCTCATCATCTACCGCTATTCCCACCCGTTGTGGCTTATGGCTGTCCCATTCATCGTGCATATACTCACGTTTATCAAATTTTTGTATGGTCATACCTTCCGCAGGGCCATCGGTGACTACACGCACTGGTCCTTCTCGTAGGGCAAATAGAGACGGGTCTATCACATAGGCGATGGCCGATGGATCATGCACATGACAGCCTTCTAGGCCCACCTTCTCGGAATAGAACTTTAAGTAATAACGGCTGATATCCCAGATAAACTGACCAACTTCACCAGCATCGTCCCTAAGGCGATCAAGATAGTCTTTGGTAAAGAAGCTTTGCTCTGTAACATCCAGACCTATGATCACGACGGGCCAAGACGCACCGAAGACCATATCTGCGGCGTGGGGATCATCATGAATATTGGCTTCGGCATAGGGAGTGACATTACCTCGGTGATTATTAACACCAAATGCACCGCCCATCACCACCACTTCTTTCACCAGGGTCACAATTTCGGGAGCAGCCTCCAATGCCAGTGCCAGATTGGTCAGCGGACCTACTGCCACCAGTGTAATTTCACCGGGTTCAGCTCTTAGGGCATCGATAATGTATTGATAAGCAGGACGCGGATCGGCCACTGTGGATAATTCGGCAGGCGCTTGCACATCGCCTAAGCCAGACGCACCATGTACGATAACCGTAGCCCCAACTGGCGGACGAACGATAGGTTTCGAGGCGCCCTTGGCTACATCAGCCTGCAAGTTATACTTTTGCTTTAGAAAAAGCGCGTTATGAGTGGCATTTTCTATGGTGGCATTACCATAAACACAGGTTATGGCCTTAAGCTCTATTTCTGGGTGCGCTTCGGCAAAAATTATTGCCATCGCATCGTCAATGCCCGGATCGGTATCCAGAATGATTTTTGTTGTCATAAATACTGCAATTCCAACTAAATAAAACGTGTAAGATACCCATATCACGCAGAATTAAACGTGATATACCACTAAAAAAAGTAACTTACATCAGGTTTAGTTTGATAACGGAGCCTGTATTATATCAAAGAGTGTTTTTATAAATCTTACCGTCTTTTACTATTACTTTGAACTTAGTTTTATATTCGTTTAATACGCTATGATTGTTATATAACTTATTATCAGCAGCATTAAAAATATTTACATTATTGAATAGAATTTTATTTACTGGCTCTTCGGCAGCAGACACTGTTACCGTGGCAAAGCCTGTTGCTATAATGGCGGCTGCGATTTGCTAGACAAAAATATGTTGTGACTAATAAACAATTAGTTACAACCTATTTACCTATGTGCCTATTAAACAAAAATGGCGAATTATTTGCGCCGTTGGTATTGTGATTAATCAGTGGTTTATAGTGTATTTTGGTATATGTAGCTGTTTTTCACGATGGTCCACATTCGATCCGGTGAATAAAAGCTAGCTTGATATATGCTCTCTAACTTGGCGACAGCTTATCTATTTTTTGTCCGTACATGTTATCAAAACCAGGGATGTTCTGTTCCCATATTGGTACTTCTTCCCCGATGATAGATTTAAGCGTGTTAATGAAGAGTTTAGTTTTGATAGGGGCGTTTCTATGCGGATACACAGCATAAAAAGTACCGAAATCATCTAAATTAAGCTGCGTCATTATCGGGATAAGCTTGCCCTCCAATATTTCAGCTTCAATCATTTGTGCGGTCGCTACGGCTAGCATGTTCCCTGCAACCGCAGTTTTAATCACCATTTCAACATCATTCACTTTATAACCCACATTCAATTGCAGCTGCTTAGCTTCTTTGTTGGCATCTAAGTAGGCAAATTTATCGATTAAAAGCCCTGGAGCAGCGTAGACAGCTGCGGGTAATGTTTCTAATTGAGCTATAGTTTCAATTTCACCGTGTTTTTTGATGAACGCAGGAGAGGCAACTATCAGTAGTCGGTTACGTGCTATTTTTCGGATAATTAGGCTCGAGTTTTTTGGTTTTCCGATACGAAAACCAATATCAAAGCCTTCACTGACCAAATCCATAAAACGGTCTTCTAAGCGTAATTCAACGTCAACATCAGGGTACTGTTGCTGAAAGACTGTCACTGCCTGCTGCACATACTGGCGGCCAAACAAGGCCGAACTGGTGATCCGCAATACGCCTTTGGGTTCGGAATGATAATTCTGCGCCAGCCGACGTGTGTCATTTAACAGCGTCCGCAATAATTTGGCTTGTTTCACCATCTCATTACCCGGAGCAGTCAAAGAGAGTGAACGTGTAGTCCGGTTGAGTAGGTGTACATCAAGGTCTTGCTCTAATCGGGTTATATGTTTCGAGATAACTGATCTGTCGACATTTCTTTGTTCGGCGACTTTAGTAAATGAACCAAGTTCAACCACTTCAAGAAGCAATAATAATTGACTAGATATATCCATACGGTCCTTTGTTGCATTTTTGGCATCAATGATGTGCCTATTTGAGCATTTTTCTTCGCTAACAACAAGATTATAGTAGCAACACATGAAGGGTTACAGCGAATTAGCCCATTAAAATAAATGAGGAAGATACCATGAAAACATTATCAATCAGCCACAACGACAGTATTGCAACAGTTACTATTAATAACCCACCCGTTAATGTATTAACGATAGACCTTATCAATGAAATAAATGCGTTTGTTTTATCGTTAAAAGATGACCGTAAAACTAAAATCGTGGTATTCAAATCACTACATGAACAGTTCTTTTTAGCTCATTTAGATCTAAATGTGATTAACGGCACTCAGGGTGGGCAGGCTGCTTCTATTGAATTTAATCACATGATCACCAACATCAAAGCCATGAAACAGCTTTCTGTTGCCGCAATCGATGGTGTGGCTCGTGGAGGCGGTAATGAGTTTGTAATGGCTTGTGATTTAGCTTACGCCACTGAAAATTCAGCATTTGCGCAACCAGAAATTCACGTGAATATTCCAACTGGTGGTCAAGGTGCAGTGCAGTTTGCGAGAAGACTTGGTAAAAACAAAGCATTGCAGGCACTACTACTCGGTAATGACTTCACTGCGCAGCAGGCCGAAGCACTAAACATCATTACTCAGTATGTTCCTAAAGCAGAAATGGAAGGCTTTTTAGCGCAGGTTCTTGGTGTTATTAGTCAGTTAGAAATTCGCGATATCGTTATGTATAAAGAAATCATCGCCGCTTCTATTATCGATGAAGCAGCCGGTGCAGAGCTAGAATTACGCTACTTCTTGGAACGTGCAAAAGAAAACAAAACTCAGGCAATTATAGGTGCGTTTATAAAACACGGTGGCCAAACTGAGCGTGAAGCAAAGGATATTCAAGGTATCTTTGTAGATACAGCCGCTGAGCTTGCAAAATAGTTAAAAGTTAAAAGTTAAAAGTTAAAAGTTGTAAAAGTAGCTGTATGAAAGTTTATGGCTACTTTTTATGACGATTCAGGCCGCAATTATATAAATATTAATTAACGCTAAAATATTAGACAAATAAGAGGTGATAAATGAGGTACCAAGGCAATATATACCGACCACCACCAGAACATGATGCATACATTTTACAATGCACTATCGGCTGTTCATACAATAAATGTACCTATTGCGCGATGTATAAAGAC
>NZ_JASJHF010000264.1:0-5217 GCF_033791185.1 Moritella sp.
TCAGTTAACATTTACCAATACAAAGCAAGCTGAACTAAACAGCATATAACACCAAATTAAAAACATAGGCAGCATCAAAGTTAGAATATTGTACTTATCAAGTCCATTTAACTTAATTTACAATGTGAAATATCCTTAAAATAGGTCCATTCCAGACTGATTAATACTTATTTACACAGCGCAGGATTAGCACATTGCTCGATCTCATTTCTTTAATGTAAATCATCACGAAATTAACATTTTAGTTACATTTGTAGTGACAAGTCTGTAGAACTGGGTAGACTCTTTATTCTATTATCTATAAACAAGCATTATTGAGGCATTATGATCAGTGAATTGATTCGTTGTTTTTATCTTCGTAACAAACAAACAAATACCAAAGGTTTCTTCGATACTGTCACCCGACCTTTTCGAGTCGGATTTCGCCACATTGACCTAAACCTGCATATTAATAATGCCAAATATCTGATGTTTCTTGAAAAAGCTCGGTGGGACCATTCAATCCAAACCAATACATTCAATACGCTATTGAAAAACAAATTAAACTTTATCGTGGCGGGGGTTGAAGTCGGTTATATTCGTGAGATACGTTTATTCAAAAAGTTCGATGTAGAAACCACTTATTTAGGCTGGGATGAGAAATATTTTTACCTCGAACAAAAATGTGTCGCCGATGGCAAATTATATAACTACAGTCTAGTAAAAGCTGTCTTCGTACAAAAAGGCAAAGTCATCTCTCCAGAAAAAGTGATGACTTATATCCCTGTAGAACAGCGTCCACAACAATTACCTGAGCATATGCAGATATGGAAAGATCTCGGTATTGCTAAGCGTAACTTTACTACCAGCGTGCCAATGGATAAAGTTGCTTAGCGGCTTCAATTAAGCAACGCCATGGCCTTTTGAGGCAACCCAAATGCGATACCATTGTTGATTGCTCAATGTTAACGCGGTTGCTGCAACAGCACTGCGTACCCGATCGATGTTACCACTGCCGATAATAGGTAGTGGTCGAGAGGGTAGCTTTAATATCCATGCAAATACCACTTGCTCAATCGACTCAGCGCCAACTTCCAGCTTAATTTCGTTTAACGTTTTATGTAACCTCTGCATTTGCTCTGAATTCTGCTCAAATAAAGCGCCACCCGCTAAACATGACCAAGCCATCGGTCTGATCGCTAATTGTTGCAGCTGCTCTAATGTACCATCCTCAGTCATCGCTAAATTAACCGGATTAATTTCCACTTGATTAGTGACTAACGGAGTATCACAACGAGATTGCAACAAGGCAAATTGCGATGGGGTAAAGTTAGAGACTCCCAAGTGTTTAATTTTACCTTGGTGCTTTAGCAGCTCTGCAGCTTGGGCAACATCATCAGCATTCATTAAAATATCTGGACGATGAATTAATAGCACATCCAATTGTTCGACGCCTAAGCGCTGTAAAGAGGTGTCTACCGAATGAATAATACTGCTTTGTGAACTGCTGTAATGATTAACATGATGACTCGGAGCGCCACACGGCATCACTTCAATGCCACATTTAGAAATGATCTCGATGTTATCTCGCATCGCTGGATCGAGTTTAAGCGCTTCGCCAAATAAGCTTTCACACGGCGCTTGCGCAGAGCCATAGACATGCGCATGATCAACCGTCGTAATACCAAGCTCAACATGCTGTTTCAAAAAGGTCAAACGAGATTGTGGATCCATGCCCCATTCCCCCATACGCCAATATCCTTGTATCAATGATGAACATACTGGGCCTTCAGGGGCTATTTGAACGCGTGATACCTGTGTCATATTTGTCCTTAATAACAGTAAAATAGAATAGATATAGAGCTAAATTAAAATCTACCTTCAAAGTAGGTCAGTTTTAAAGTTAATACCAATACACAACTGGCAAGGTTACGCTTTGATACATAAAGATACTATTTATGTGAATGAACTAGCATTTTCACCCACCTAAAAATAAGTAGTTAGTTGCCTTTGCTATGCTGTTTTAACATCACGAACAACTGAATAGGGAATATTCATGTCAACGACACATCTTATCAAAGGGCTTACTTTTGCGGTCATCGGCTGCATCAGCTTAACGCTACCAGCCGCCATTGCAAAAACGAATACGACAAGTACTGAAATCGTCGCGAAAGTGAAGCCATCAGCAAGTGCTATTTATAGTCAAATGGCTATTCACCACCCTGTTTGGGCAGCAAATGGCATGGTTGCAAGTCAAGAAGCACTGGCGACACAAATCGGTGTCGATATCATGCAGCAAGGCGGTAATGCCATTGATGCGGCTGTCGCCGTTGGTTATGCGTTAGCAGTTACGCTGCCCCGCGCTGGTAATTTAGGTGGCGGTGGTTTCATGCTCGTTTATTTAGCCGATGAACAGCGATCTATTGCCATAGATTATCGCGAAGTCGCGCCGCAAAGCGCTTATCCAGATATGTTCTTAGACGATAACGGAAATCCAAATAGTACACTATCGCGTTATCACGGCCTTGCCGTCGGTATACCGGGTACAGTACTTGGCTTTGAACTGGCATTACAAAAATACGGCACAATGTCGTTGGCACAAGTCATTGCACCGGCAATAAAATTAGCACAAGAAGGTATTGTTGTTACTCCTGATTTAGCTAATTCACTAAGTGCAATGCAAAAACGTTTAAGCCAATGGCCAAGTACTCAAACCATTTTCTATAAAGCTGATGGTAGTAGCTATCAACCAGGGGAAGTATTAAAGCAAACCGACCTAGCGAATACATTATCAGCCATAGCTAAAAAAGGCAGTCCGGCATTTTATCAGGGTAAAATTGCCCAACAAATTAGCGATTCAGTACGTGATGCTGGCGGTATAATGACCATGCAAGATCTGGCCAGTTATAAAGCCATCGAGCGTAAACCAGTCATTGGTGATTATCGCGGTTATCAAGTGATTTCTATGCCACCGCCGTCCTCTGGTGGTGTGCATATAATTCAAATGTTAAATATGATCTCGCAGTTCCCGATTGATAAAATGGGCCATAATAGCGCAGCAACCATTCATGTGATGGCAGAATCAATGCGCCGCGCCTATGCCGACCGTAGTTTATATTTAGGCGATCCTGACTTTATTAATGTGCCAGTAGCTGAACTAACGAATAAGCAATACGCTAAACAACTTGTCAGTCAAATCGATCCGAATAAAGCGACCCCAAGCAGTGAGGTATCTCCAGGTACACTATTACCTTATGAAAGCAATCAAACGACCCATTACAGTGTGGTTGATAAGTTTGGTAATGCAGTAAGTAATACCTATACCCTTAACTTTAGCTACGGTTCTGGACTTGTTGCGGCTGGCACTGGGGTATTATTAAATAATGAGATGGATGACTTCTCTGCCAAACCAGGTACCCCGAATGCCTATGGTCTTATCGGTGGTAAAGCCAATGCTGTCGCGGCTAAAAAGCGCCCATTAAGCTCAATGACGCCGACCATAGTATTAAAAGATCACAAACCTTACTTAGTTACTGGCAGTCCAGGTGGTTCACGTATTATTACCACGACGCTACAAATCATTACGAATGTCATCGACCATAATATGAATATTGCTGAAGCCAGTGCCGCACCGCGTTTTCATCATCAATGGCTACCGGATATGATCCGTATCGAGAAGGGGTTAAATATTGATACGATTAATTTATTAGAAAGTAAAGGACACAAGGTTGAAGTCAAGGCCGCAATGGGCAGTACTCAAACCATCATGTTAACAGAAGAAGGGGTTTACGGCGCGTCAGATCCACGCCGACCAAGTGCACTTAGTCTCGGTTATTAATAGCCGCTATTAATAAGGCTGTTAATAAGTACTGTTTATAAATAAAAAAGGGACGTGATACTTAGCGTATGACGTCCCTCCTTTCTATTACTATTTCTAGTGCTAGTTAAAAATTATAACTCATACCGACAGAGACAAAGCTAGAGGTGCTATCATAAAAATCGATATTCGCATCAATATCTTTATTTTGATAGATAATATTAAGGCTGCTGTCTTCGATATTAAACGGTTTTGCATAAGAGTAAAACAATGAATAACGCGCCATATTATCTTGTTGTACGTCACCAAAGATAGGGTTTTCAGCGTCATATTTTCGGTCACTAAATGCGGCCTGAAGAGACAAGAAATGCGCGTCGAATTTCGTCATGATACTCAAGCTATAATGCCATTCATCGAAGCTCTGACTGTCGCCTTTAGCATCTTGATCTGCATAAAATACATTGGCTTTCAAGAACGAGCCTTGCCACAATCGAATTGAACTTTCTAAACTCAATCTTTGGTAATCACTATCTCGCTCTAACGATGCTTGCTCTTCTGCTGTACAAATCTGGCCATTACAAGCCGTATTTTGACTACCGCTTTGCTCATCTTCAATCGAATATGACGCATATGCATATTCAACCTTAATTGGCATAAATTTATAAGCAATACGGACTGCACTCGAATCGATATCACTTTTTTTTCTTGGTGCATTTGTTAAAAAAGGATCTGACCAGGTCTCTTTTAAAAACGGGACATGCGGGACATATGCCAGTGTCATGCTTTGGCGTTTATCAAATTGATGAGTCACGCCAATTTCATATTGTATGGCGCTATCTAAAATATTCTCAGTACTTTGGCCAAGAAAATACTGCGTCTTTAAATCATCACTGGTATACGCTAAGCGGAAAAAAGGAAACGCAAATCCAGTTGTAATAGATTCACCAGCGTTATTTAAATCATCAGTTTGTTCATTATCGTCATCAATAGTAAATTGACTTTGGCTATCACTGACAGCAGCATTGACACCGATCGTACCAGAAAAACCAGGGCTCTTTGCTAATGGTTTTGCTATTGCAACACAACCAAAGCCAAGTAAACTGCTGGTAAGTAATAAAGGCAGTGAAAATAAACAGTGCTTTCTAGAGATCATGAAAAATATAGCTCCAACAGTTAGGCCATAGAAAAATGGCGGTGATTCTTGATCGAAATCAAGTTTGTAACGAAATGATAACACAATCACCCCCATATGAAATGGTTAATACACGTTTCGAACAATGCCCAATCAATAACTCGAAAATAAGATAAATATCGGTAGTATCAGTCTGGAAGGCTAAATAAACACTGAAATAATTTGTTTTATATTATAAGCTTAGATAAGAAAAATTCAGATAACATATACTTTAGGCACTAAGCCATTG
>NZ_JASJHF010000265.1:0-3072 GCF_033791185.1 Moritella sp.
TAATGGCTTACCTGATTTAGCAACGCCTTCAAGCGTTGTTAATAATTCACGAATGTTCGATACTTTTTTATCTACTAATAAGATGAATGGGTTTTCAAGTTCAACCGTGCCATTTTCTTGCTTGTTGATGAAGTATGGAGATAAATAACCACGATCGAATTGCATGCCTTCAACAACATCTAATTCGTCAGTTAATGCTTGACCTTCTTCAACAGTAATTACGCCTTCAGCGCCTACTTTGTCCATTGCTGTCGCTATGATTTGACCAACAGTTTCGTCTGAGTTTGCAGAGATAGTACCTACTTGCTCAATTGCTTTGTTATCAGTAACTATGATAGCTAATACGTTGCATTTATTTTAAGTGATTGATTTTGTTATTTTAACAAGTGACAAATAAATGGCAGCAACTTTGAGCTATCAATAACAAATACGAATAACTGATTGAAAAATAATAACTATGGAAAATAGTTAAACGGGCTGGGTATGGATAATTCATTTAAAACAAATGTAAGCAGTAACGTCTTAGATACGCATAATCTGGACTCTTTGCGTAAACGTGCGCAAGGCAATGATGAAACGGCATTGAAAGAAGTCGCAAAGCAATTTGAATCTTTGTTTACCAATATGTTGATGAAAAGTATGCGCGAAGCAAATGCCGCGTTTGAAACCGACAGTCCAATGAATAATAACTACACCCAGTTTTATCGCGATATGCAAGATAAGCAGATGGCTGCGGATATGAGCCAATCTGGCAGCATGGGGTTAGCAGATGTGATTGTTAAGCAGTTATCGAATAATAGCGGCAATTATATGCCAGCCTCGTCACTGCAAGGCGATAGTAATCCATTACAGAACTTGCAAGGCGCGAAGCCATCTACTGCTATAGACAAAGCATTAGTGGAAGAAGCTGGCGCCACAAAGGCGGCTGTTGACGAAGGCGGCAAGCCAGTAGCTGACGCCGCGCAAGCATTACCAACCCCAGCCCCTAAAATGCAATTCAATAGCCCTGAAGAATTTGTTGCTTCATTAGCACCTTTTGCTGACTCTGTGGGGAAACGTTTGAATGTTTCTCCGGATGTATTACTTGCTCAAGCGGCCTTAGAAACCGGCTGGGGTAAGAAAGTATCAACAGATAACAAAGGTGATAGCTCGCATAACTTATTCAATATTAAAGCCGATAAACGTTGGCAAGGACCGACTGCAAGTGTAGATACACTTGAGTTTACTGACGGTGTTGCCAAACGTGAAAATCATCAATTTAGGAGCTATGAAGACTTCCAATCTAGCTTTAATGATTTTGCTAACTTCTTGCAATCGGGAGATCGTTATAGTGATGCATTACGCAATTCTGCAGATTCGGCACAGTTCTTGAATGGTTTACAGCAAGCGGGTTATGCCACGGACCCTAACTATGCAGCGAAAATTCAGAATGTGATGAAACATGATGCATTTAAATAACGTTGTTTAGTGGGTTGCTAGCAAACTATAAATAAAGAATAAGTGAAGATAATCTTATTTTGGAGTGATTTTCTGATGGTTGGGGTCGTAATCTGATGACTAGTTTATTACAAATAGGCACGTCTGGTGTTTTAGGGCATCAGCAAACGCTCAATACCACAGGTAACAACATCTCGAATGTTAATACCGATGGGTATAGCCGTCAGCGCACTCAGCATAATTCGCAAACTGATAATATGGGGCTTGCTCGTTCTGTTACCGGCCGAGAGGTTAACAAGTTTGCGCAAGCTGAGTTATTAATTGATACCAGTGCGTTCAGTAACCAGGAAAAATTTCGGGATGAAATTACCCGAACCGATCAAATATTATCTGATAAATCAAACAACATGGGTACCGGTGTTTCGGAATTATTTGAATCATTTCATACCGCGAATGATGACCCAACGTCAATATCAAACCGTCAATTAGCAATCACTGATGCGCAAACACTATCAATAAGCTTTCGTAATGTTGGTAAGCAATTAAGTAACCAAATCAAAACCGCAAACAGTGAAATCGCGGAAAAACCGGCATTGTTAAATTCATTAATTCAAGAAATACACGGTTTTAATAAACAAGTCATTACCGCTGAACACACCCCTAAAGGCGCACCCGGTACGTTACTTGATCAGCGTGATGTTGCAATTGAAGCGTTAGCAAAGGAACTTGATATATCAACGATTGTAAATGATAACAAAGGTATATCAATTAACTTATTGAATGGCCAACCATTAGTCATGCAAAATAGTGTGAGTCAATTTCAGGCTGTCGGAAGTGATCCAGATCCAAGCAACGTAGAGCTGGAATTAAAAATAGATAACAACACTTTGAATTTGCAACATGTCGATTTAGGTGGGCGTGCTGGTGCATTAATAGAGTTTCGTGATGGCACTATCTATACATCACTGCGTGAAATCGGTCAGTTAAGTATTGGCGTTGCCGATGCGGTTAATACCCAAAATAAAATGGGTTTAGATCTAAACGGTGAAATTGGTAAAAATATCTATACCATTCCACCAACCCAAGCAAAAAGCTATGCGGCTAACTCTAACCCTGCTCATATTATCAGTTCTCAAATCATTTCAGGTAAAGGCAGTTCGTTGACCACAAGTCAATATCAAGTATCGATGACAAGTCCGCTCACATTTGATGTTTATGAAGTAAAAAACGGCGAACGTAGCGCGGATCCATTAACGGTTAACGGTACTTACCCTGGACCTGTTGAAATCGCTGAACATGGTTTTGAAATTGATTTTTCAGCCGCAGCTGGAGGCTTTAAAAGCGGTGATAAATTCTTACTAAGCCCGACACTGTTTAATCTTGATGATTATGAAGTCATTAATTCTCAGCCCGAAGATATCGCTTTGGCCTCTATTTTACAAGCGAAAAGTGGCCTGACAAATACCACGATGAGCCGTCTCTCAGTCACTGAAATATCGGATTCAAGTTTATCCTTTGCCAATAATGATTTAAATATAACAGCGCCGCAGCAACTCATTGTAAATAGTAGTGGCGACTTTGATATTCATGATGGTAATGGGACTTACATGGCGACAAGTTCTGGCACGCTAAGTG
>NZ_JASJHF010000266.1:0-9718 GCF_033791185.1 Moritella sp.
GGCGCAGATGGCAATAAATCGATCGCTTTCTCAAGGTCAGTAAAATAGTCTTTAAGTGTGATCGTAAGTTGCAGAAGTCGAGAACTATTACGACCACGGAAAGAAAGAGTGTAACAATCAAAGCCATAGCTATTGAATAGCGGTACAAAATTATTATCATAAAATTCAGCACCGCAGTATGCACCGGGAACCAACAAAATGGGAGGATAATGAGCTTTAGCAGTTTCTACAGATGCTGCGTGTTTAAAAAGTTTTATGCCTGCTTTCATATGAGGCTCTTTTATATAATTTTATAAATTCAGAAAAATAAGTGACAACTAGATACTTTAAATAAGTCTAGCATTAGGTAGACTTATTCGGTGTTACGACGTTCACACTTAGGCCACTGGAATGTAGTAGTTCATTGAATTTGGCCTCCTAATTGGAGGCTTTCTTGATCTAGAGATAAATTTGTCGATATGCGGGCTATTGAACATAAAGGTGATTATGTTCATAACGATGTGTAGGTCAGCGATTCACAACTCAGAGAAAAACTCACCTCTAAGCCTCGTATTGACACTTTAAAACCGACTCTCCCTCAATTCTAGATGGATAATTTTGCACTGTCTTTGTGAATTTTCCTTTCGCATCGATTCTAATTGAAATGCTTATTTCTAATAATTTTGTAATATGGGATACAAGTACTACAGGAAAGTGAACTCCTTTGCATAATATCTAATCTAACCAAGACAGGGTCACCATTTGTCTCGTAATAAGATTCGCGTATACCTTGCGATATGACAAATTCATCACGTGAGAAAATGTATGGAAAATTGACATGAACATATTGTGACGGAGCAACAGCTCTAACACGAAAAGGGGCAAAAATAAGTTACAAACAAAAAAACCGCGTTAGATTCACATCTAACGCGGTTTTTAATTATATAAACTAATCCATTTCGCGATTAGTTATAGAATTTCTGACCTTCTTTCGCCATTGCTTTAAGCGAGTCACACGGCGCAAAACGCTCACCGTATTTATCTTGATGACGTTCTAGCTTGTCAACAAGTTCAGCAATACCGATAGAATCCATGTAGTGGAATGGACCACCTAGGAATGGTGGGAAACCAATACCAAAGATTGCACCGATGTCACCATCACGCGCGCTACGTAGAATACCTTCATCAAGACAACGTGCCGCTTCATTGAGCATTAATAATACAGCTCGTTCAGCAAGTGCTTTCGGATCCATTGTTGCTTCAGGTTTCAGGTTAAATAGCTTGTAGATTGATTCATCAACTTGCTTTTTACCCTTCTTGGCTTTCTTACCGTATAAGTAGAAACCTTTTTCGTTCTTACGGCCCTTACGATCATCTGCAAGTAGCTTGTCAAACGCAGTAGGCGCTTCAAAACGGCTACCTAGCTCTTTACTTAAGATTGGACCGATCTTAGCACCAACATCGATACCAACTTCATCAAGAAGCGTGACAGGGCCAACTGGGAAACCAAAATCAACCAAGGCTTTATCAACCACGTCAATAGGCTCTTGCTCTAATACCAAACGTGCAGCTTCATTCATGTAAGGCGCTAAAATACGGTTTACATAGAAACCAGCACCATCTTTAACAACGATTGGCGTTTTGCCTTGTTTACGGGCAAATGCAACCGTTGTAGAGATAGTCTGGTCAGACGTGCCTTCATGCGTAATAATTTCAGCAAGTGGCATTTTGTCCACTGGACTGAAGTAATGTAAGCCAATAACATTTTCAGGACGTTTTGCTTCAGATGCAATTTGAGTGATAGGTAAAGAAGACGTGTTTGATGCGAAAATGGTATTTTCGTTACAGTTAGCTTCAATATCCGCCACCATTTGGTGCTTCAATTTCAAATCTTCAAATACCGCTTCAACAACAATATCAGCGCTCTTCACACCCGTGTACTCAGTAGTACCGGTGATCATAGCAAGTTGACTTTGCATTTCAGCTTTAGACATAAAGCGGCGTTTAACTTTCTTATTCAGAATGTCATAGGTGTATTTTTGGGCGTTAAGCAGTCCTTGTGGTGCTATATCTTTAATACGCACAGGTACTTTCGCTTTAGTTGCCGTAACGTTAGCGATACCGCCACCCATTAAGCCGCCACCCAATACGATTGCTTTTTTCACTTTCTTCGGTGCCACACCTTCAACGCCGTCTTCTTTCTTCATCTCTGTGGTCGCAAAGAAAATACCACGTAGACATGCAGATTCAGATGTCATGGCTAATTCAGCAAAACGTTTTGCTTCAAGTTTTAAACCTGCTTCAAAACCTTTTTCTTGACCCACTTTAACCACTTCGAGAATGGCTTCCGGTGCCGGGTAGTTACCACGCGTTTTAGAGAATGTTTGCTTTGCAGCTTGATCGAACATGATGTTACGACCAAATTTATTTGTTTCTAATAGCTTGCTGGTAAGGTCGCGCTTTAGCTTACGTTCGATCTTACCTTTTTTAGCTAATTTAACAGCCACTTCAAGCAATACCGTTTCAGGCACAACGTCATCGACAAGGCCCATTTTAAGCGCTTGTTTACCACGAACTTGTTTACCTGTAAGCATCAAATCAAGCGACTTCGCCACACCGATTAGACGCGGAAGACGCTGTGTACCACCACTACCAGGTAATAGACCCAGCATAACTTCTGGTACACCTAATACGGTTTTAGTGCTTTCTGTGCATACACGAATATGACAAGCAAGGGCTAGCTCTAAACCACCACCTAAACAAGGACCGTGGATAGCAGCAACGACCGGAATATTTAATGCTTCCAGTTCCCCCATAACGCGGTGGCCTTCAAGTGATAACTGCTCTGCCGCTGCAGCTGTTTCACACGCATCAATCATAGTCACGTCAGCACCGGCAACAAAGCTGTCTTTCTTGCCACTGATAATAACCAAGCCTTGCAGGTCTGCATTGGCTTTAATATCTTTCATTAATTCAGAGATTTCATCAGCGAACTCTGCACGTAAAGTGTTCATCGTTTCGCCGGGTACGTCCATTGTTAGAACGCCAATTTTATCTTCACGGATCTCAAGTGAAAATGTTTTATCTTGCTGACTCATTACGCACTCTCCACAATCATTGCTACACCTAGACCACCAGCCGCACACGCTGTTGATAATGCGAGACCACCACCACGACGTTTCAATTCACGTAATGTTTGCGTGATCATACGTGCGCCAGTTGCTGCAAATGGATGACCATATGCCAGTGAACCGCCAAGTACATTTAATTTACTTTCATCAATGGTACCGATACGCTCGCCACGACCAAGTTTTTGCTGAGCAAAGATATCTGATTCAATGCACTGTAAATTTGCTAATGTTTGTGCTGCAAATGCTTCGTGAATATCAAATAATGTTAAGTCGTTAAAAGTAATGCCTGCGCGATCTAATGCGACAGGTACTGCATATGATGGACCAATTAGACCATCAATATCAGCTCGAACAGCAGAGTAAGCATGGCTACGGATATAACCCAGTACTTCTAAGCCAAGTTCTTTTGCACGACTCTCACTCATCAGTAATACCGCACCAGCGCCATCGGTGAGTGGTGTACTCGTTGCAGCAGTAACTGTACCGTGCTTACGATCAAATGCAGGACGCAGTTTAGCGTAACTTTCAACTGATGAATTTTTACGAATATTATTATCTTCAGAAATAAATGACTTCATTGGCTCTGGGTAAGCCGTCATTACTTCGTCTGTTAACTTACCTTCTTCCCACGCTTTAGCTGCAAGCGTGTGAGAACGGTGAGCAAATTCATCTTGCGCTTGACGCGAGATATTATAAGACTTAGCCATTTGTTCAGCAGTCTGCCCCATCGTTATACCAGTACTGTATTCAGAAACAGCTGGCGCGACAGGCAGTAAATCTTTTAAGCTAAGTTGGCGAGCGATCTTGATCTTATCACCCGTCGTTTTGGCTTTACTTAAATTAATTAACTGATGAGCAAGCTTTTTAGATACACCGATTGGCACAACTGAAGATGAATCTGCACCACCAGCAATACCGCAGTCAATCGTTCCAGCCATAATCGACTCGGTAACGTTTGAAATAGCTTGGAAACTTGTCGCACATGCACGCGATACACTGTATGCATCGGTACTGTTCTCCATGCCAGTGCCTAATACGATTTCACGTGCGATATTTGGCGCTTCTGGCATTTGCACTACTTGTCCAAATACAACTTGCTGAATAATTTTAGGATCAATGTCGTTACGAGTAAGCATCTCATTAACAACCATTTTTCCTAAATCTAATGCTGGAACCCCATGATACGCAGTTGCTTGTTTAGCAAATGGGGTACGTAAACCAGTGACCACCGCGATACGATCGCCGTTGCGGGTGGTTAGGCTTTGTGGTTTAGCCATCACTTATCCTCATTCCGTTAAGTAAGAGAGGTCAGACCTCATAAAATTAAGTCAATATTAACCTTTTGGTCACAATATTCAAACATTAGTTTGAAAATTGAGTATTTCATCTTAAATCTGTGATCTAAAAGAAAATATTGTGTATATAAAAAATAATGCTAAATAATAGTCATATCAACCTAAACAGGTTTTTTCTGTAGATATATTACTTACCATGCACACTATAAAATAGTCATTACTAGTAAAGTTCTGTAAAAGCTTTTTATAAAACGTTTGCAAAGCTCTCTATAAAATAAGTTTGAACTTTTACAGTCAATCAATTGTCGGTAAACTAGTGTTTATATTAACTTTATACGATAGATAATTATGCCAAAAACGAACTTTAATCAATTAAGAGGCTATCTTAACAGCCAAATTCTTGGGCAAGCAAAACTTGTCGACAATTTATTAATCGCGCTGCTCGCAGATGGCCACATCTTAGTAGAAGGTCCACCCGGATTAGCTAAAACACGTGCAGTCAAAGCACTTGCCGATAGCTTGGAAGCCAACTTCCATCGTATTCAATTCACACCTGATTTACTGCCAGCGGATTTAACTGGTACTGATATCTATCGCGCCGAAACCGGCACCTTTGATTTTCAACCCGGTCCTCTGTTCCACAACATTGTACTTGCGGACGAGATTAATCGTGCACCAGCTAAGGTACAGTCTGCTCTATTAGAAGCTATGGCCGAGCAGCAGATAACCGTTGGCAACAAAACCATGTTATTACCAAAGCTGTTTATGGTAATGGCAACGCAAAACCCCATTGAGCAAGAAGGTACCTATCCGTTACCGGAAGCGCAGCTGGATCGTTTTATGCTTCATCTGGAAATTGATTACCCAGATAAAGACACTGAATTACAAATTTTGCGTTTAACAACACAAGAAGCGCAGCAACATACCAGCACGCCAATTGCCAAAATTAGCCAACAAGCAATCATGCAAGCGCGAACAGAAGTACTTAACATCCACCTAGCCCCTGCGCTTGAGCACTATCTTGTCGATTTGATTATGGCAACCCGTAATCCAGATACCTTGGATGCGCAACTCGCCAGTTGGATCACCTTCGGCGCAAGTCCACGTGCAACGATTTCTCTTGCTCGTTGTGTACGCGCTCGCGCTTGGTTACACGGTCGTGACCATGTATTACCTGAAGATATTCAAACTTGCCTGTATCCGATCCTACGTCATCGCTTGTTACTGAGCTTTGAAGCGGAAGCAGACGGCATCACCGCAAATCAAGTTATTGACCGTATCCTGTCATTAATTGCATTTTCGTAAACTGAGTTAGTCTATGTCAGCAATCAAGGTTACGATAAAAGAGCTACAACAATATAGCTACCAAGCTAATAGCGTGTTAGCGAACAAGACCTTAGCAAGAGCACAACTTGCTGGCGGTCACCTGTCGCCAATCAAAGGCCGCGGAATGGAGTTCAATGAGTGTCGTCAGTACCAACCCGGCGATGACATCCGCAGTATTGATTGGCGTATAACGGCTCGCACAGGTAAAACCTACAGTAAGCTGTTTAGTGAAGAAAAAGAACGCCCTGTTTATGTGCTACTTGATCTGTCATCGAGTATGTATTTTGGTAGTCAGTATCGATTAAAATCGGTACAGGCCTGCCACCTAACCGCATTACTGGCTTGGGCAACAAAGCACAAAAGTGATCGTGTTGGCGGTATTATCATTGGTGAGTTTGGCCATAAAGAATTAAAACCCCAGCGCCAACAGCGCGGTATTATGCAATTACTGAGTGAGACAGTGACCTTACATAATGCTCAACTCTCGTTATCTCAAGCTCAGCGCGCGAACGCCAGTACTACTACGCCAGAATCACTAGCAGGTGCCCTCACCCGGTTACGTATACTGTGTAAAACCGGTAGCCACATTATGATCATCAGTGATTTTCTTAATCTTGATGACAAAGCACAAAAGCAATTAGCATTATTAAAACGTCATAATGAAATTGAAGCGTGGCAAATATTTGATCCCTTAGAACTGTCTCTCCCTCACGTTACCGCGAATGTGCGTCTGGCAGTATCAGACGGTCAGCAGCACGGTTTTGTTAGTCCAGGTGACGCGAGCAGTCGTCAAAAATATCAACAACACGCCGATATTAAACAGCAAGCATTAAGACAAGTAATGAATCGCTACGGTATTCGTCACCACAAAATAAGCAGTGGTGAATCATTACTTAGCCAGATTAAAGATAAGAGTAAAGGTAAATAAAGCGCATGGATCCGTTAGCCCAATTAAAAGATATTCATTTACCCACGCCAGTATCAGCCTGGCCACTATCACTGTATTGGTGGCTAGTTATTATCGTACTCGTATTAATAAGCGGCTTAGCCATTTATGCTGTACTGCAGTACATTAAAAAGACCCGATTAACCCGCTTAGCCCTAGCTGAATTAGCCCTATTACAACAACAAGGTTGCGAGGTAAACGACTTACACCACCTACTTAAACGCATCGTATTATCCAGCTTCTCGCGTGAGGCAGTCGCTTCCTTACACGGTGATGCCTGGTTGCGTTTTCTTGATCAACAAGCCAGTTCTAAAAAACGAATGTCTAGCGCCTTCATCGATAACGCCGCGGCATGGACGCTTGATTTATACAGCGCGAAGCCAAACATACGCGCCGAAGCATCGCACTTTAAAACTTGCCAAGACTGGATCAAGAACACCCCGCTTATGCCTGTGGAGAACCAGTAATGTTTGAATTTAATTGGCCTTGGCTGTTAGTCCTACTACCCTTGCCTGCGCTTATTCGCTTTTTTAGCCCAGCAGGTCAAGCACAAGCCCCTTTAGTATTACCAAATTTGCCTTACATTGAGACAGCGACAAGCACTACCAGTAAAAAAGCCCGAGCCATCGTGCCATTAACCTTAATGTGGTTATGCTTGGTGATCGCAGCTGCACGTCCGATGTGGATCGGTGAACCACAATCAATTCCCCAGCAAGGTCGTGAAATGATGCTAGCGGTTGATCTGTCAGGCTCGATGCAGATTGAAGATATGCAAATCAATAACCGCATGATTGATCGTTTATCCCTAGTAAAAACCGTGGTCGCTGATTTTATTCAACAGCGTAAAGGCGATCGTGTTGGGCTTATCTTCTTCGCTGATAATGCCTATTTACAAGCACCGCTGACTTTTGATTTGAAAACAGTGAGTGGTTATATGCAACAAGCGGTACTCGGTCTGGTTGGTGAACAAACCGCGATTGGTGAAGGTATTGGCTTGGCTTTAAAACGCTTTGATGCCGCTGACAACCCGCAAAAGGTATTGATATTGCTCACTGACGGTCAAAATAACGCCGGTGAAGTAAAACCACTGGAAGCGGCTAAGTTTGCCCAAGAGCAAGGTGTTAAAATCTATACCATAGGTGTCGGTGCTGATGCGTATTACAAACGCACTATATTCGGCAACCAGAAAGTCGACCCATCACGCGATCTGGATGAGGTAACCTTAAAGGCCATCGCAGAGCAAACTGGTGGGCAGTACTTCCGGGCTCATGATGCCAGCAGCTTAGCCAATATCTATGCCGAGCTAGACAAACTAGAACCGGTTGAACAAGCGCAACAACAATTTAGACCACAAACCGATCTATTTCATTGGCCATTAGCAATCGCATTATTATTGTCCATTTTCGCCTGCTATTTACGTCAAGGCCAGCTATTTACGTCAAGGAATAAGAGCCATGACTGATTTTATGTTATTACGTCCATTATGGCTATTGGCGTTATTGCCACTCATCGTCCTTGCTTGGTATTTCCGTAAAAATGATCAAGCAAAAGGTTGGCATACCGTGCTATCCCCTGAAATAGCTAAATTTTTACTGGCCCAACAGCAACCAACAACAAAATCGAATAATTTCTTTATACCGCTAGCCTGTATTTGGGTACTGACCACAATTGCATTATCAGGCCCAAGTTTTAGCTATACAGAACGTCCTGTGGCTAGCATCTCGCAAGCGAAAGTCATGGTATTAGACATGTCGCTATCTATGCGCGCAACCGATCTTAAACCCAACCGTTTGGCACAGTTACGCTTTAAAAGTACCGATATCCTTAGTGCGACTAAAGAAGGTGAGATAGGTTTGGTCGCTTACGCAGGTGACGCCTTTGTAATCTCGCCATTAACCACAGACACCAGCACTCTACTGAACTTGTTGCCAAACTTGTCTCCAGAAATTATGCCTGTGAAAGGCTCAAAACCTACCGCAGGTATTCGTCAAGCAATCGAACTACTAACCAACGCAGGTTATCAACAGGGCCAAATATTACTGGTCACTGATGGTATAAATCCGGCTCAAGCAGAGAGCATCAACGCGTTATTAGCAGACACGGATTATAGCTTATCGATTCTTGGGTTAGGCACCGCCCAAGGAGCGCCGATTAAACTGCGTGATGGTCAATTGCTTAAAAATAATCAAGGCACGATTGTCGTACCGCAACTTGACGCCCGTCTATTAACAGACACTGCGCAAGCCAATTCAGGAAAAGTACAAGTAATAACCCATGGTAGCCAAGCGTTAAGTGATTTATTTAACCACCCTTCTCGTTTCAAAAATAGTCAAAACAATCAAAAAACCGAACTCACCACAGAGCAACGTAACGATGATGGTATTTGGTTACTGCCTTTGATCGCATTATTAGCGGCATTTAGTTTTCGTAAACAACTATTTTTCAGTTTCTTCCTGGTATTGTTACTACAGCCAGAATCAAGCTACGCAGCTGACACTTCTATTTGGAAAAACAGTAACGAAAATGGCTCATTACTGTATCAAGGTAAGCAATATCAACAAGCGGCAGACACTTTCTCTGATCCGAATTGGCAAGCCAGCGCCTTGTATAAAGCCGGTGAATACCAGCAAGCTATCGATCTGTGGGCTGATGATAACAGTAGTGATGCTTTATATAATCAAGGTAATGCGTTAATGCAACTGGGTAATATTGATGAAGCAGCTAACGCCTATGAGCAAGCATTAAAGCTAGATCCTGAAAATAACGATGCCAAAGGTAATCTAGAACTCGCCAAGCAAATAAAACAGCAACAAAAACAACAGCAAGGTGATAAAGGCGAAGACAGTCAAAGCCAGCAAGACAGTCAAAGCCAGCAAGACAGTCAAAGCCAGCAAGACAGTCAGAGCCAGCAAGACAGTCAGAGCCAGCAAGACAGTCAGAGCCAGCAAGACAGTCAGAGCCAGCAAGACAGTCAGAGCCAGCAAGACAGTCAGAGCCAGCAAGACAGTCAAAGCCAGCAAGACAGTCAGAGCCAGCAAGAC
>NZ_JASJHF010000267.1:0-3103 GCF_033791185.1 Moritella sp.
TGCAGACGGTCTCCTTTATGTTTGTAATGATGGTGGTTCGCCATAAGAGCACCTACACACTGTAATAAGTAATACACTGCAAAAGCACGAGAAGCGAAGGAGACGATTTCCAGTAGGTCTGCAGTCCAGATCAATATAATTGCCAGTATTGATACCACCAGGTAACACTTGTTAGTCGATAATTCTCCATTACTGCTTTCACTTGCCAAACAACCAGCACCAACAGTATCTGCAACAGCTGCACTAAATTGGCTCATGACCGCGGCCACAATCAACATCAGGGGTAGCACGGTTGCTGCCAGCCCTGTTGCAGCGACAATTTCCGCAATCTGGATATTTTCCAGGTTGAGATGTTGCACAATTGGCATCAACGCAATAACTGATACTATATAGAGTGCCCCTGAAATTAATTGTGCTTGTCGCATGGTTTTCACACGGGTTTTAGCATTATATTTTTCACCCAGAAAACGCGACGTCTCAAAACCCTGAACTACAAGCAAAATACCAGACAACATAAACACCTTGGTTATCAAGTTTCTGTCCTTAATGTTAAAGGTAAGTTCTCGTTCGGATTGTATGAAGTTAAAGTCATATACAAATATCCCAATCAACAGTGCTGCAACAATTGACAACTGTAAAGACATTGAATATGCCTCAAGTTTCTCAAGACCGCCAAGGCCACGAATAAAACCCGTTGTAGCAATAAAAACTACGATGATTGTGGTCATGAGTCTTTCAAGGTTAGGTGAATCACCAAACCCTATGTATATTAGAAGAAAAGATGACAGTAACGACAAATAGAATGCAACAGCAGTAACGTAAGCAAATGAAAGCACCGCATTTGCGAGCAAATCGACTTTATATATTAAAGGGTGTGTTTTCCTGTCATGCAGCAGGGGTTCGGCATTAATAATATTAAAGCGAATAACACCACCTATTGCATAGGCAAGCACAACAATACCAACAACTGCGACAGGAGAATACTCACCAACAACACTGGCTAGCAACGGTGCTATGATCAGAAAACCGCTACCAATTATGGAAGAAAGTGGCGTAAGTGTTGCCTGCCAGGACTTGCTTTTGGTAAATCGAGGCTGATACATAAACAGCAACACACCAGCGACAATAAAAACAAGCAAAATGTTCAGCATATCCACTCCAGTTTATAGCATTTCGCTATATATAACTCTACTTCGCATCCATGATATAACGTGATAAATGCTATCACAAAATGGAAAATGAGTATTATTTTACGCCAAATAACATTCTTTAAAGTGAGTGTTAAGTTACACCGAAAAATGATACAGATACAGTTAATATTTACATTGGTCATTAACCCATCAAAAGCCACTTAATTATTTGATAACATTTATCATCGAGTCTTTTTTTAGGTGATTCTGATTTATGATGTCAAACCAATAACTAGTTATTGGTGGTTCATTAGCAAATAAAAAAATTAGCTGTATCTGGCTCATTTCTCAGTACACGTTAATGGTCCAAAGCAATTTAACTAATACAATCTTATAGCTTTCATCTTGAGGCATTGCCAGAACATTTGTGTCCTGTGATGCAATTTGCACTGACTACTGGATGCAGGCGAAATGAAATCCTGCAAATGGAATGGCGACGTGTTGATTTTGATCGGCGTGTCGCGTGGCTGGATCACGGTACAACATAGAACATGATTCAATACATTCTTATAACGTCACCAGTGAATTCTTAAAAACCCAGGACAGTTAAATCCAGATTTCCGTTTTTGATTGGTGGACACCAGTAATATGCACCACTGATTGGCCGAGTAAAAGTAAACAACGCATCACTAATTGCATCTTCTTTGCCCAGCATGCGATTGAGCAACACTTCGAAAGCAGCAAAAGAGTGACCAAATGACACAAAAACCAGCCCTGCATCCATACCATCAGCCCAAGGCATCGATCGACGAAGAATAAAAGCTTCCGGTGAGAAGCTTTCCTGTGCAGTACGTTTAACATGGGCAGAATCAGGGGCCTCATCAAATTCTTCATTATCACTGATATGGCGCCCGATCACGTCATCCTGCTCATCTGTTGTCATCTCATCTAGTTTGTCAAAATCGTGTATCCACTGCTGTACAGCAACAAAACTACTACCATCTAACCCTGCACCTTTATCTTGTACGATAGCAGCTTGAATAGCCTTATTTCCTTCAGGATTTTCAGTACCATCTTCATATCCGCTGAGATCCCGATTTTGATCATATTGAAATGAATCGATTACATTAGACAAAGCAAAACCCGGTGCAAGCATGTTTTCAATCTGGCGCGAACGATGAAAAATATCACCAGGGTCACTACCACGTAACCAACACCACAATGCTGCTGGTGTTGAAGGCACATCGATTCCACTACCTGTTTGTGCTGGCATTGTACTTAAGCCGGATATATCTTTGCCCAGGGCTTCCACCAGAGACTGCCCTATCCCAATAACAAGCTCATCTGTAATGTCTATTGATGCAATTGCCTGCAATGCGGGTTTAATATCGGACATTGAGTCAATGGTAAATTCTAGATAACGTGCCATTTTTGCATTATCTACAAGAATGCCTGTTTGAGTTGTATGCATGTCTGTTCTCCAGTTATCGATGTTTGACTAAGATGATGATATAAAAATTCAGATCAACCCAGTTTTTACTAATCTTTTATGCAGGTATTACCTTGCTCCGCGACAAGTAAAGCTGGATTGATTGAATAAATTCCTGTCATAGAGTTTACCAGCTATTTAACCAACTCTACTTCACCTGGCTTCCAGCTCTTATCAAACCAGGGCTCAAGTGGGCCATATATTCGGAGGATGGGAAACCATGATTTTTCGGGTACAGTCTCTATCCAGTTTTGTTCCTTGCCGGGTGGGCCAACAACAGACGGTCAGTACAAACAAAACGGCTTCCCGAGAAACTATGTTTGGTTGTTTTTTATATATCTAAAATTAACCTGGCATTATTTATAAGCATGCGTGATGACTTTACCGACTAGCAAACCCAGAACCTGAATATGGATGAAATAGTTCAGAAACTAAGTCTCGATGAGCGCCCGCTACCCAACCACCACCTCCATCCTTCAATATT
>NZ_JASJHF010000268.1:0-3276 GCF_033791185.1 Moritella sp.
GCACTAACAAGCGCCTCTGTCGCTGATATATCTGCGCCAGCTGCAAATCAAGCAGTACAGGAACAAGCAATACCAAAACAAACAGTACAAGAAACAGCGCTAGAATCACAGCCGCAAGCCGTCGCAAAGTCGATACCAGAAAATCCGGTTGTCCAGTTTGATGTTGATAGTTCGATGTTATGTACTGTCTGTCAGTGGATTTACGATCCTGCGCAAGGTGAACCAAACCAAGACGTCGCCCCCGGTACAGCATGGTCAGAGGTGCCAGACTATTTCCTTTGCCCTGAGTGTGGGTTAGGTAAGGATGTGTTTGAAGAGATAAAAACCAAGAAGGCGGTAGCATGATTGATGGTAATGAAAAATGTATTGTCATTATAGGCAGTGGCTTTGCGGCCTATCAATTAGTTAAATCAATTCGTCGTGCAAGTCAGGAGCAAGCAATCATTGTCATCACTGCTGGTAGTGGTGATGATTATGTTAAACCGGAGTTGAGCCATGTATTTAGCAAAAAACTGACGGCGCAAGACATGGTCAAGCAAAGCGGCGCTGATTTTGCTGCTGAGCATAATATTACCCTGATGAACAATACTTATGTTGATGGTATTAATCGCACCGAAAAAACAGTCAGTTGTCAGGGTATTGAAATAGTCTACGACAATTTAGTGCTGGCAACAGGGGCACAATCATTTGTGCCATTTGTAGGGGGGGATGCGGCTAAAGACATTATTACCCTGAACAGCTTGGATGAGTATCAACAATCACAGGAGCAATTGGCCAAGGCTAAATCTGTATTAGTTGTTGGTGCGGGTTTAGTGGGTACTGAAATCGCGATGGATTTAGCCATTGCAGATTATAAGGTGATATTAAGTGATCGCGCAGATTCATTATTACCAAGCCTATTACCTGAGTTTGTGTCATCTCAACTTTATCAAACAATGAGAAGACAAGGCGTTGAATTACAACTGGGTAATGAACTCAGTTGCATGACTAAAACAGATACTGGTATTGCGGTTAGCTTTAAAAATGGGCATAGCACAACTGTTGATAGCGTGTTATGTGCTGCGGGTTTGAAACCCAACACTGCATTAGCGAATGACGCTGGTTTAGTAGTTAATCGTGGCATTGTGGTTGATAAACAGTTAAGCACAAATGATCCGCATATCTTTGCCATTGGTGATTGTGCTGAAATAGACGGTAAACATTTAGCGTTTTTACAACCGATAATACTCAGTGCTAATGCGTTAGCTAAAACCTTAACTGGTATGGTGACTGATGTGATGTTTCCGGCGATGTTAGTTAAAGTTAAAACGCCGTTATACCCAATTCAATTAAGCGGTAATACCACCGCGAGTGATGCTAATTGGCAAGTGGAGTTAACAACGTCGGGAATGACAGCCAAGGCTTATGATAGTGATGCGCAGCTGATTGGTTTTGTGGTGACGCAAGCTAATATGCCTGAAGCGTTTAAGTTGTTACGCTTGTTGCCTAAATTGACAATATAAGATGATAGATGAAATGGTTACGTGTTACGTTGAAATGATGTAGAAGTGAAAACGACAGGCTGATTGAATTAGCTTGTCGTTTTCATGATACGATTAAATTACAAGTGGGCATTATCGGGATTACAAATACCGCGCCTGCAAATGTGCTTTAAAGTGAGCTGGGTTTAATGTTTCCCCCGTCGCTTGTTTGACTAAATCATTGGTGCAGAGTTGTGATGCGTTTTGCCAAATGTTGGTTTTAAGCCAAGTAAAGATAGGCGATAGATCACCGCTGGTAATGATTGCCGAAACATCCATCTGTTGCTTAATAGTTGCCATAAACTGCGCTGCATACATTGCACCCAGCGTATAAGACGGGAAGTAACCAAAGCTACCGTCTGTCCAATGCACGTCTTGCATACAACCATTACGGTAATTACCTTTAGTATTTACACCAAGGTATTGCTGCATTTTAACTGCCCATAATTCCGGAATATCATCGACTTCAATATCGCCGTTCATTAGTGCTTGTTCGATTTCATAACGTAGCATCACGTGAGCAGGGTAAGTCACTTCATCGGCATCGACACGGATGAAATCAGGCTTCACGCGGGTATAACATTGGCTCAGGTTCAGAGGGTTATAAATATTGCTATCTGTACCACTGAATGCTTGCTTAATCTCTGGTGTTAGCAGAGTTAAAAATTCCTGACAGCGACCTAGTTGCATTTCAAATAACAAACTTTGGCTTTCATGAATCCCCATTGAACGGGCTTGGCCTACTGGTAAGTGGTTTAATGCTTTTGGTAAACCTTGTTCATAACGCGCGTGACCTGTTTCGTGCACTACACCCATTAAACTTTGGGTAAAATCATCTTCTTCATAGCGCGTGGTAATACGCACATCGGAAGCTACGCCACCGCAGAACGGGTGCGCTGACACGTCAAGACGACCGTGGTCAAAATCAAAGCCTAGAATACCCATGGTCTTTAAACCTAATTGCTGTTGTGCGGCAATCGGGAAGTGACCAGTCGGCATAATTACCTTGTCTGATTTTTGTTTTTCTTGTGCTGCTAGGGTTAGCTCTGGCAACCATGATTTTACATCATCAAAGATTGGATCAAGCTGTGCACTGGTCATGCCCGGTTCGTACAAGTCCATTAATGCGTCGTAGTTACTGCAATTGTTTGCCTGTGCGCGAATGCTCGCTTCTTCACGTGACAATTCAACAACGGTTTTTAAGTTCTTGGCAAAACCTGCCCAATCATTTTCTTTACGTTGAGTACGCCAAGCGTGTTCACATTTAGAACCCGCTAATGATTTAGCAGAAACGAGTGCTTCAGGTACGATATTCGCTTGCTGCCAGCTGCGGTCGATCTCCGCTAAGCTTGCTTGCTGCTCTGCTGACAATTGGTCTGACTGCGCTTGTTTAATTAACTCGGCAAGTTGTGGTGCGGTACTTTGCTGGTGGATCATGACGGCAAGTTCTGCCATTGCAGCTGAACGCGCTTCATTACCGCCAGCCGGCATCATAGCGGCTTGATCCCAACCACAAATTGAAGATAGGTGACTTAGATTATGGATCTTTTTAAAATGTTGAGATAGCTGGTGATAAGCTGATTTCGTTGTCATGTTCATTCCAAGGTCGATACAAAAGAAGAGGGAGAATACTAACCAGATTTGGTTAAAAGTTTGTCTAACACTCTAAAGGGTAAAATAGGTTTTAACAAGGCGCAGTAAAACTTGTTACTGAGCAAGGGGATACCAGACAAGCAGGGCTAAACCTATCCAACCA
>NZ_JASJHF010000269.1:0-8224 GCF_033791185.1 Moritella sp.
AATGATACGGACAGTGTCGATGTCGATACCGCCACCTTAGTTGCGGTTACCAATGGCGCGAACGGGTCAACGGCCATCGTGGATGGCGCGGTGGTTTACACCCCGAATGCCAACTTCAATGGCATCGATAGCTTTACCTACAGCAACTCGGAAGGCAATTCAGAGACGGTGACGGTCACGGTGAGTGCGGTTGATGATGAAACTACGGTTGTAGCCGATACGGCGCTGACCAACGAAGATGCGGCGATCACGATTGATGTGCTGGGCAATGATACGGACAGTGTCGATGCCGACACGGCGACCTTAACGTCCGTTGAAGACGGCGCGAACGGCACCACGGCTATCGTTGATGGCAAAGTGGTGTACACGCCGAATGCGAATTTCAATGGCACCGACCGCTTTGACTATACCAATTCCGAAGGTAATGCTGAGACCGTGACGGTCACCGTGAATGCAGTAGCGGATGCACCCACACTAAGCGTTACCACTGAATCGACTGAGAACCAGTCAATTACACTTGCTAATGCTGCTGATACAACGAGTGGTTTTACCATTACTGCATACGATGCTTCTGGTGAAGCATCCACCATCAGTGCTGTCTCTAATCCTGAAGGTTTTGGTGTGACGGGAAATGCTTCCGGCGCGGATGGTGAGTTAGGGAGATCTGAGTCACTGGTGGTCACTTTTGATAATGATATTTCATCTGTTGATGTTGCATTTGCGTGGCTACATTCACGTGAAACAGCGACTTATACATTTTATAAAAATGGTGTTGAAGTTGGGACCGGTGCTGTTGATGGCGGAAGTGATGGTGTTGATGATGCTATTACACTGATGCCAGATAGTGGCGCAACTTTTGACAGAATAGTCTTTACTGCAAGCGGTTCAGGCGATGATTATCTGATTAATTCAATAACGTATGACAACGTAGTAGAAGAGATCGTTACAGGCCCCATTGTTATCGATGAAGAGAGCTCGGTAGCATTGAATATTACTTCAGCTTTAGCTGATACGGATGGTTCAGAGTCATTAGTTGTTGTATTAGAAGATATTCCTGAAGGTTTTACACTCACGGACGGAACAAAATCGTTTACGGCGGATGTTTCTACAACAAATATTGATATCACTGATTGGAGTTTAGATAATCTAACATTAACAACAATTGATATCACAGATACAACTTCTTATACATTAAATATAGTTGCTACTGCGTCAGAATCTTCGAACGGTGATAGCAGTTCAACAACATTACCAGTTACAGTAACAGTCAAAAATATTATGGCCGAAGCCGGTACGGTGACGATTTCGACAATCTCCGGTGACGATGTGATTAATGCCGCGGAAGCGGAAACTGACAAAATTGAAGTATCAGGAACAGCAACTGGTGGAGATGTAGCAGCAGGAGATCTCGTAACTGTGACGGTAAATGGAACTGCTTATAAAACAGAAGTTGGTGCCGATGGAGCATACTTTGTCGATGTAGATACAGATGACTTAGTCGCAGATAACTCAGTAGTAGTCGCTGTAGCAAGTACCGATGGTGGAGGACATAGTGTAATAAGTGAAGCGAGCAAAGATATCATTATAGATACAGAAGCGAGCGATATAGGTGAATTGGCTATTACAAATATAGTTGATAATAAGGGGGATTACTCTTCAGTAACAATGAGTGGTAAAGGAGCCGAAGCTGGGAATACAATTACTATCTATGATGAAGATGGGGATGATGTTGCCACCGTAACTGTGAAAGATAACGGCACTTGGAGTAGCGATATCTCCGACCTTCGTGCGACAGGAATTAATGATAATGAATTCTTTAGTGTGACAGAGACTGATACCGCTGGTAATGAAACTGCTCATACTGACAGCACACATTATTCGCATGAAAACTGGAGTCATGCATACACAGAAGTTAGTGATGACTTTGTCATGGCTGGACGTGGCGACGATACCGTTAATATAAGCGATATCGATGACACAAATGATAGTGTGGTAATAGATGGTGGCGATGGTACAGATATCGTCACATTTGATGCAGATATGGGTGAATATAAAATCACAACAGATGCAGATGGAAATGTCATCGTAACAAGTGGTGCATCAAGTGACAGTAATGATGATAGAACGGGAGATATAACAGAGTTAAGAAATGTGGAAATTATAAAATTTGCAGATGTAACTTATGATGTTGCAACTGGCTCTTTTGCATTAAATGATACTGTAGCGGATGCACCTATGAATGCCTCTATCGAGGTGAGTAAAGCTCAAGTTGTTGAAAATAAGGCTAATTTCAATAATGATAAAGACTATAACTTAAATCATTATGGTGATTATGTAACATATACTCTTGGAGGCGTTACAAACACTGCTAATGTCCAGATTAAAAGTTACAAAGATTCACATGACGAAGGCAGAGTTGTTCTTATAAAAGATGGGAGAGTTATGGAGACAATAGAGCTTGATGACGCTACTACTTATGGTAATAACCAAGATCATATTTTTACCATTACCTCTGATTATACTTTTGACAGCATTAAAATTATTAATGATACAAATCAAGAGTTTAAAATTAAAGGTGTGAATGCCGATTCTGTTGTAGTGAGTGAATATTATGAATATGAAATATCCATAGCCGCAGCATTAAGTGATACAGATGGAAGTGAAACTCTGAGTGTCACAATTACAGGTGTTCCGACTGGTGCTGCACTTAGCATGGGGACCGATAATGGCGATAATACTTGGACGATTGAAGTCGATGAGACTGTAACATCAATTTCAGAAACATTAACGATGAGTATACCTAATGGAACAGAGGATTTTACACTTGGTATAACTGCAGTTTCAACGGAAAGTCATACTGGAGATACGAGTAGTAGGTCGGATATTGATGATAGCCTAATTGGTACTAGTGGTGATGATATTCTGGATGGCAAAGAGGGCACGGATACCTTAATTGGTGGCAGCGGCAACGACATTCTCACTGGTGGTAGCGGTATTGATACCTTTGTCTGGCTAAACGGGGATGAAGGTACAGCTGACATTCCAGCAGTCGATCACATCACTGACTTTGATATTACTGAAGATAAACTCGATCTCAGCGACTTACTACAAGGCGCTACGACTGGCAGTTTAGGCGATTACTTAGAATTGAGCTTTGCTAGCGATGATAACGATATAGTGACAACGACTATTAATATCAAAGCAGATGGTGAAAATGGCAGTATTAGTCAGGTTATCATTTTAGATAATGTTGACTTAAGTGCTGCTTATAGTAATGTTGACCTTACCAGCAAGGACGGTATCAACAGTATATTGAATGACTTAGACGAGCCATTGGTCTTTTAGTCGATTTCAAAACTGTTAAATTTAAGGGAATTAATCACAGTGCAGGCAGCAGCGAATACGGCTTCAACGCCACAGTGGAACATACATCCTTCTCAACGCATTGTTGAGGATCCACTGCTGGATTGTTTAATCTTACTGACGGAACATTTTGCTAACCCGTGTTCGGGTGAAGCGTTGACGGCTGGATTATCTATATCGGGTGCTCATCTGTCACCTGAACTGGTACCTCAAGCAGCATCCCGAGCTGGACTAAGTGCTAAGTTAAGTCAAAAAGGTCTGAATGAATTACCGCGCATGTTATTGCCGTGTATTTTACTGCTAAAAGATCAAAAAGCTTGTGTATTGCAAGAGTTAGATATTGCTGCGGACAAAGCGGTTGTTTCTATGCCTGAAACCGGTGGTGAAGTGGTACTGGCTATCGCTGAGTTGGAAGCTATTTATGTGGGTTATCTGTTTTTAGTTAAGCAGCAGTATCACGGTGACCGTGAATTTGATGTGCATTTGCATGACAGTAAAAAGCATTGGTTATGGCAAACCGTTAAATCTTCTAGTTCTATCTATCGTGATGTCATTATCGCCTCGGTCTTAGTCAATTTATTTGCTTTAGTATCGCCATTATTTGTGATGAATGTCTACGATAAAGTCGTGCCTAACTTGGCTTTTGAGTCTCTTTGGGTATTGGCGATTGGTGCAACCGTCGCTTATATTTTTGACTTTATCATGAAGCAATTACGTGGTTACCTTATCGATGTTGCAGGTAAGAAAGTTGATTTGGAAACTTCTGCTAAACTATTCGCTAAAGTCATTGGTATGCCACTAGAGAAACGCGCATCGAGTGTTGGCGGCATGGCCAAGCAGCTCAGTGAATTTGATAGTGTGCGTGAATTTTTATCCTCTGCGACGATCACGGCGTTAGTTGATCTCCCCTTTGCTATATTATTTATGGTTATTATCTGGTTAGTCGCTGGTGATTTAGCCATGTTTTCGGTGATCGCAACCTTACTGATTATCGGCTACACCTTATTGATACAACCGCGTTTGCGTCATGCGATTGAAGAAGGTAATAAGTTTTCAAGTTTACGCCATGGTCATTTAGTCGAAAGCCTCTCGGTGCTAGAGTTGATTAAAGCCAACGGCGCAGAAGGTGTGGTGCAACAAAGCTGGCAACAAATGCTCGGGCATATATCGACTTGGCAGCTCAAAGCGAAAGTGATCACTAACTCAGTGGCGAATGTGGCGAGCTTGATTGTGCAAGTCTCTGTGATTGGTGTGGTTGTGTTAGGGGTCTATCGCGTTGCTGATAACGAGATCTCGATGGGTGCTATTATCGCCGCTGTGATGTTATCCAGTCGTGCAATTTCCCCAATGGCTAAAATCGCCGCGTTAATGACTCGTTCTAATCAAACGATTAGTGCCATGCGTCAGCTTGATGCGATCATGGAACAAGTTGATGAGTTTGAAGATAAAGCTCACCTTGCCAGTCGCAGTAAACTCGAGGGTAAGATCGCGTTAGAACAATTGGGATTTCACTATCCTGACGTAGATAAACCAAGTTTATACCCATTGTCTTTACATATTCAGCCGGGCGAGAAAGTCGCGATCATTGGCCGTAATGGCTCGGGTAAAAGTACCTTAGCTAAATTATTGTTAGGTTTATATCAACCGACTTCGGGCAGTCTGCAGTTCGATGGCATGAATCAACAGCAGATCCATCCCAGTGATCTGCGTCGTAACTTTGGCTATTTACCGCAAGATATCACTTTATTTCACGGTACCATTAAAGAAAACATTCTGTTTGGCGCAAAGCAAGTTACTGAATACCAATTGATCCGAGCCGTACAGTTCTCTGGGGTAAACATGTTTACCGATCTTGATTCACAAGGTCTTGATCAGCAAGTCGGTGAAGGCGGGAAAGCCTTATCTCGCGGTCAACGTCAATCTATCGCCTTAGCCCGCGCAATCCTAAATGACCCACAGATTTTATTATTAGATGAACCTACTGCTAGTCTTGATGCGCGATCTGAAAAACAATTCATTAACTCAATGCAGATCATTGCTAAAGATCGAACCTTATTATTAATTACCCATAAAATGCATTTATTACAGTTGGTTGATCGGATCATTGTATTGGATAAAGGTCGCTTAGTTGCCGATGGCCCAAAAGCGGTTATTCTCGAAAAACTGAAAAGTGGCGCTTTAGTTCCAGGAGCGACACAATGAAAATAAGTAAACAAGACCTAGATATGGCGGATGATGTTTATGGTACGCTGTTAACGCAAAGTCCTCGTATTCACCGCCTCACGATATGGGCGGTTACCGCATTGGTATTTAGTTTTATCGTGTGGGCTTATTTTGCTAAGTTAGATCGGGTGACGACTGGCATGGGTAAAGTTGTACCTTCTTCTCAAATCCAAATAATTCAAAGCTTAGATGGAGGTATTCTACAAGATTTGTACGTACAAGAAGGCGTATTAGTCACCAAAAATCAACCGTTGGCACGTATTGATGACACCCGTTTTCGAGCTGATTTAGCGCAGCAACGCCAGGAAGTTGATAGTTTACGAGCGGATATTATCCGTTTACGCAGCGAGTTAAGTAGTATCTTGGTTGCTGATGTTACTAATTGGCAGTTACAAATTAAGATCACCAAAAAAGCCCTTATTTTCCCCGACGACCTGCAGCAAAACTTGCCTTATTTAGTGACGCGTCAGCAAGATGAGTATCGCGCTCGATTAGACAGCTTAACTAATCTGGTCGCCATTCAAGGCCAGCAGATCCAGCAGCGATTTGAAGAAACTAAAGAACTTAAATCAAAAATTAAAACCCTAGAGATAAGTTATAAACTGGCTGCGAGAGAATTAGCATTAACGCGACCACTAGCAAAAAAATTCATCATTTCGGAAGTTGAATTACTTAAATTAGAACGCAGCGTGAATAGCATTAAAGGTGAGCTAAACTCGATTCGTTTATTGGTACCAAAACTACAATCCGCGATGGCTGAAGCGGTATTAAAACGCCGTGAAGCGGTGCTTAACTATCGTGCCGATGCTCGTGCACAGTTAAACGAATTACAAAGTAAATTCTCTCGGATAACAGAAGCTCAAGTCGGCGTGCGAGACAAGGTGGAAAAAGCCCTGATTGTGTCACCAGTAGTCGGTACCATTAAAACATTACACATTCGAACATTAGGCGGTGTGATCCAGCCTGGACAAGCCTTGCTAGAAATCGTACCAACCGAAGATAAATTATTAATTGAAGCCAAGATTAAACCTAAGGATATTGCCTTTGTGCACTTAGGATTAACGGCCGTGGTGAAAATAACCGCCTATGATTTCACTCGTTATGGCGGCTTAAAAGGCGTGGTTGAGCACATAAGTGCCGATACCACCCAAGATGAAGACGGTAATAGTTTTTATATTATTCGGGTACGAACCGATATTTCAGATATTCAGGGTAACCATGACATGCCGATCATTCCCGGAATGATGACTTCTGTGGATGTCATCATCGGTAAACGAACCGTACTCGAATACATATTAAATCCAGTGTTGAGAGCCAAAGCTATGGCGCTCAGGGAGCTTTAAGTTGCACATGAATGTTTATAATAAGGAAATAAAAATGTCAGTCAGCGACTCTTTTTGTCAGCGGATATTATTCACCCACAAGGTTCTTTACCCTGCGCTAATGTGTTCTGTAATTGGGTGGTCTGCAGCTGTTAATGCGCAATCTGTAGAGGAGGCTGTCGCGATGACTTTAAGTACGCATCCTGATATCCGAATTGCCTTTACTAAATTTAAAGTGCGTGAAGAACAAGTTCAGCAAGCTGAGTCAGGCTATTTACCCAGTATTGATATGACGGGTGGTTATGGTTATGAATATACCAATAGCCCAGGTACTCGACGCAGTGCTGGAGGAGATACTGAGGATCTAAATCGCGGTGAGTTTGGGGTCAGTCTTAAACAAAGCCTGTTTAGTGGTTTCCAGACTAGTAGTGATATAAGCCGTACTAGCTATGCGACTAGTGCTGAGCAATGGCGTCTATTCGGCACCGCTGAAGATGTAGCGTTAGATGTTACTAAAGCGTATACCAACTTACTTAAAAGCCAACGTATTCTAGAGCTATCTGAGCGTAACTTATCGACGCATAAAACGATTTTTGGTCAGATCGAAGAGCGAACTAACTCGGGTCTTGGTAGTATCGCTGATTTATCACAAATTACCGGTCGATTGGCACGGGCGCAGTCAAATGTTATTTCAGCAAAAAATAACTATTTAGACAGTCAAACACAGTTTACTCGAGTGACAGATCAGCAGCCAGATAACTTGGTCATTCCAATTCCAGATGTGGCATTGTTACCAATAGATCGTCAAACAGGGTTACGTGACGCGTTGATTAACCATCCTGTGGTTAAATCATCGAATAATGACATTACCTCGGCGCGCTATCAGCATGATGCCGCCAAATCAAATTACTATCCGAAAGTGACATTAGAAGTGGATGCTAATTTTAATAACGATATTGATGGTGAAGACGGTGATGGTTACGGCGGTCATAATAACGATGTTGTTGCTATGGTGCGCTTTTCTTACAACCTATATTCCGGTGGCAAAGATAAAGCGTTAGCGAAAGAGACTGCATATAAAATTACAGAAGCGAGTGAAATTAATCGCAGTGTACATCGTCAAATAACAGAGGGTTTTAACTTGGCCTGGAATGCGCACGAGTTACTTAATATACAAATGCAGTATATCAAAGAGCACGTTATCGCCTCTAAAGACTCACAAGCGGCGTATGAACAACAGTTTAAACTGGGCCAACGTAGTTTACTGGATCTACTCGATACCGAAAATGAGTTATTTGAAGCGCGTAAAGAATACG
>NZ_JASJHF010000270.1:0-12177 GCF_033791185.1 Moritella sp.
AATGAAATTTAGCAAACGGTATTCATATGCGTAAAGATCTCAATTTATTAAGGGTATTATTGGTTTTAAATGAGACTAGACAGACAGTGCTAGCAGCTAAACAGTTAAACGTAAGTCAGCCTACTATTAGTGTGATGCTACGAAAACTAAGAGAGCAATTTAATGACCAGTTATTTATTCGTGAACAAAACAAACTAGAACCAACGCCAAAATGTTTGTTATTACTTACCCAGGTCCCCGGATTACTGGATCAAGTTGAGGCTTTGTATACTGACGTTAGTGAATGGAACATCGAAGATTTAAACACCGAAATTTATTTGATGTTTCCACCGTCGTTGATGACATTATTGGCGGCACCGCTAATCAATAAGCTCACCACTCTCGCACCCAATATAACCATTGATTGTTATCAGTGGGGAGAAACAGGCGTCCATTCATTAGAGACAAAAGCCAACTCCTGGGGCGTTTGTTATTTACCTTTGGAAACCAATAAAAATATCTACCAAAAAAACATCGGTGAAGATCGCTTTGCTTTACTGATGAGAAAAGGGCACCCACTAAAATCAAATCAACTCGCGGATGTATTAGAGTATCCCATTTGTATCAATACGATCCCTGGCTATATCGAGCCATCAAAAGCGGAAATGCTGGTTAAGAAATATGCTTTAGATAAGCGTATTAATGTCCGAACGAGTGATATGAGCATGATGTTAAAGTTGGTGAGTGAGACGGATTACATCGGCGTGTTAACTGAAAAATATGCGAAAATATTACCGGATAACTACCGCTCTGAATTATTACCGCCGGAGTTATATAAAGATACTTTCCGCAGAGAGCTTTGTTTGTTAACACATCAACGTAACAAAAATGATCCTTTAACTGCATGGCTCTATACCGAAATTAAAAACAGTTTTGATAGCTGACAATATATTTTCCCAGCCGTTATTTCATTAGTGCCAAGATATATACCCATGACTTCCTTCCTTAGCTATTCCTCTTGTTTACATCGCCTTTATTAAAATAGTTAATACAGGCTATTACCCATTTTTTCTCCTGTTTCGAATACTATAAAAAAAAAGGAGAAAACACTATGATCAACAATAACATTCGCACCATAACATTAGCTGTTGTTTTAGCGCTAGGTACCTGTGGGACTGTGTATGCAAGTGCGCAAGCCAATAAAAGTGCTCAAGCCAATACTCAGCCAAGTCAGTCAGAGATGATGCAGCAGACCACTAATGCGCTTAATGCTGAAGCGTATCATTTAGGGTTAAATGCTTATATGTGGGGTTCGACACTCGTTAGAATGGAGCACGTTGCCCGCCAATATACTGATATGTCACAGCCGCAAAGCGATACCAGCTATCGCGCGCCACTGAATGAATTTGGACATGCCCGCCGCTTGAGTTCACCTGCAGATACGGATATGCCAACGCCTAACAGAGACACCCTGTATTCAAGTGCCATTCTGGATCTATCACAACAACCAATGGTTTTATCGGTACCCTCAGTGACCGATCGTTACTATGTAATCGATATGTTTGATATGTGGCACAACCTATTTCAATATGTTGGTACGCGTGAAACAGGCTCGTTAGCTAAAGAGTTTTTGATTGTGCCTCCTGGTTGGACCGGAGAAGTGCCAAGGAACACGATCTTGGTTGAAGCACCGACCACGAAAGTGTGGTTATGGGGCCGGACTCAGGTATTAGGCCAAGATGACTATGAGCCCGTTCACGCTGTTCAAGATCAGTATCAATTGACGCCACTGAGTGAATATTTAGGCGCTGCAGCTGTGGCGAATACAACGCCGCTATCGCCAATCGGCAACAATGATGCAGACCCATTAACATTCTTTGCTGAGCTTGGTCGGTACCTACAAGACAATCCTGTTGAAGAGCGTCAGAAAGCCTTGTTGGGGCAATTTGCAAAAATCGGTTTAACCGAAAACGGTTTCGATCGCAGTAAGTTAAGTCCCGCCATGCAGAAAGAGCTGGTTAAAGCAATCGAGCAGGGCAAGCATATCGTTAATGCTCAAGTTGCAAATCCTAATACCTTAGGGGTGAAAGACGGTTGGTATTATGCCTTTTCGTTAGACAACTTTGCTGATGATAACGCGCTACGCTCACTGATCGCAGGCCCTTATTTAGGCGGTCAAGGTGCGAAAGAAGCTATCTATCCGATCACTTATACCGACAGTGAGAACCAGCCTTTAAATGGTCAGCAAAGCTATCAGATCACTTTTGAGCAGGAGCCTCCGGTTGGAGCATTTTGGTCGGTTACCGTCTATGACGCCAACAGCAAATTGCTGGTGGATAACCCCATTAATCGCCACAGCGTGAATAATCTGACTGACCTGACGAAGAACAGTGACGGTTCGTTTGAACTCTATTTTCAACATGAAAAGCCTGAAGGTAACAAAGCGGCCAACTGGCTGCCAACCCCCGAGGGTGATTTTTATGTACTGACGCGTCTTTATAATCCGTCAAAAGAAATCTTGGAAATGAAATGGACGGTTCCAGCGATTAAAACCACCCAGTAGAGCTATTTAGGGAAACGAATTATGAAGAAATTAAACAAATCCTTACTCGCCTTGGCCATTATGTCGGCGAGTTCCGCGAGTGTGGCTGGTGAGCAACCCAATATTGTCGCCATCATGCTTGACGATGTAAGTCCGATGGATATCTCTGCTTATCACCGTGGCCTTGGCGCAGTTAAAACACCAAACATCGACCGCATAGCTGAACAAGGCATGATGATCAGTGATTACTATGCCCAGGGGAGTTCGACTGCGGGTCGTTCAGCCTTCATTACTGGCCAATATCCATTCCGTACCGGGTTAACCTCGGTCGGTCAGCCTGGTTCATCGCTTGGTTTGCAAAAAGAAGATCCAACCCTCGCAGAAATGTTGAAAGACAAGGGTTATGCAACGGTGCATGTGGGTAAGAGCCATTTAGGTGACAATAATAGCCATCTGCCTACTGTGCATGGTTTTGACGAGTTCTTTGGTTTCCTTTATCACCTCAACGTGATGGAACAACCTGAGCAGCCTGAATTCCCTAAAGATCCCAACTTTACTGGCCGAGCACGTAACGTACTGCACACCGTCGCCACCGATAAAGTGGATAAGAGCACAGACCCAAGATTTGGCATGGTCGGTAAGCAAACCATAACCGACAAAGGCACATTAGGTGCCGAACGCATGAAGACTATTGACGGTGAGTTTTTGGATTTCGCGACTAACTGGTTAGATAAGCATGAAGCGCAACATGACGAACAGCCGTACTTCATGTGGTACAACCCGACACGCATGCATCAAAAAACGCATGTTCGTGAGGCATACCAAGGCGCTAGTCAGACCACCACTTACTACGATGGCATGATCGAGCTCGATGACCAAATTGGTGTGCTACTCGACAAGCTAGAAGCCGAGGGTGAGATGGACAATACCATTATTCTGTTTACTTCAGATAATGGCGTGAACTTAGATCATTGGCCTGATGGCGGTGCAGCTTCATTCCGCGGTCAAAAAGGCACAACTTGGGATGGCGGTTTCCGTGTACCTATGCTTGTTAGCTGGCCTGCTCAGATCCCACAAGGTGGATACACAGATGGTTTCATGACGTCTGAAGACTGGGTGCCAACCCTGATGGCTGCAGCTGGTGAGCCCAATATTAAAGAGCAATTACTTGAAGGTAAGAAGTTCAACGGTATTGAGTATAACGTGCATATCGATGGTTACAATCAGCTAGATATGTTGACCAAGAATGCACCGAGTCTGCGTCATGAGTTCTTCTACTACAACGAGCAAGATCTTAATGCATTCCGTGTTGATGAATGGAAGATCCACTTAAAGACTAAAACTGAATGGAAAGAACCAGCAAAACAGTGGCCGCTTGGCATGCTGATTAACATCAAAGCGGATCCCTATGAGCGTAGTCCGGAAACTTACGGCTGGTTCTTGTGGATGAAAGAGAAAACATGGGCTGTTCCACAACTGCAAAGAGAAGCAGCTAAGTACCAGAAGTCGTTGATGGCATACCCTCCAAGACAAAAAGCGGGTGGTATTGGTATCGCAGATAAATCTGTTAAGTAGTCTCTCTCTGAGTCAATTCTGGCGCTAACAAGGTGCGGTTATGCCGCACTTTTTTTTGTTCATTTCAAGTTCAATACATAGCGCTGCATACGCATCATTTGCGGCATACTTCAGCTGATGTTCTTGGAGCGGGAAAGCTGACCAATTAGACTGTTGAGCGCTTTTTGATAAACGCTGCTTTAATAACATGGCAACCGCCGCTCTGATACCGATGCGTTGCTTTTCGCCTGAATACTTTTTCACCTTGACCGATAAGTCTTGTGTATTGACTAAGTTGATCCCGAATTTGTTTTTCAGGATCTTCTTATCTCCGGCCAGACCAAAACCAACTTTCTTTATCTTCGGGTCTCTCAATATTTGATCTAATGATGCCATTATGGATAAGAATCGAGTCGGGAACAAAAAAGCCGTTGATTGGTTTGAAAGTTGAACCAGATGAGGGCCGGTATTCACTTCGCCTTTGGTGAAACATGGTTTACTTTCAGTATCAAACCCGAGGCATGTACTCTGTTTTAGTTCAGCTATCGCTTGTTGCGCAGTTTCTATATCTTGCACAACTACAACGTTATCAAGACTGATACCTGTAAATAACGGTAATGCCCGAATTTGCTCTTTCGTTGGACGATGCAAACGATTTTCCCATTGATGAAGAATAAATTAGCAGGGATTATGAATAGAAAAACTTGATAACACAAATGTTCGCGCTATCAAGTTTAATAGTTAACTCTTTATTCGTCAGTAAATCATTGCACTTTACTGACTTGAGGCAGGGGATACTTGTTGTCTAATACTGCTTGAGTTGGCTCATACAAACGCATATGCAGGTAAAAATCATCCGCAGGGGCCGGTAACCAATTACAGGCTTCATCCGCAGGTTTAGTGTGCTGAATACAGATAGGTAAAGACACATCTTAAAACTAAACCGAAAACAAAAGGTAAATAGCCACTATTACAATAGTTAATACACAGACTTGTTAATTTAAGCTGCTGTTTTGTATTGATTTTTAATCTCGGTCGTCGAGGTCGGTTTAATGCGCGGCATTGTAATGATGCTGGCCATATTGAACAAGTTCGGTGATGGTAGTATCGTTATTAATAAGTGAAAGATTGATGTTTTTGAGAGGCTTTATGACTGAATTATCCCTACCTTATAGCTTATTTATTAAAGCTGAAAGTGCGAAGTGTAACCTAGACTGTTCGTACTGTTATTATCTGGCCAATGAAACGGCCAAGCTTGAATCTATGTCAGAAACCTTGATGGCGTCGATTGTAAAAAATCATATTGGATCTCAGCCAAATCAGTTCAAACAAGCCGACTTTGTGTGGCATGGTGGAGAACCTATGTTGCGCGGGTTAGACTTTTATCAACAGGCTGTCACGCAGCAGAATTTAGTCAAAGGCGACAACACAATTCGCAATACATTACAAACCCACGGCACTTTAATTAACGAACGTTGGGCGAAGTTTTTCTCTGAGAATAACTTCATGCTCGGCATCAGTATTGATGGACCTAATTTGTTAAACGATATTGCTCGCATCGATAAAAATGGTAAGTCCTCTTTCGAGCGTACCATGCGCGGTATTCACCATCTTAACAAGCATAATGTCGAGTTTAATACCCTTACCGTGGTGAACAACCGAACCTATAAACATGGCAAACAAATTTATACCTTTTTAAAAGATAACGGCAGTGGTTACATGCAGTTTCAACCTTGTATTGACTATGCACTTGATCGACGCTCTGACTATGATTGGTCGCTAGAGGGTAAACAGTGGGGTGAATTCTTGTGTGCTGTCTTTGATGAATGGAGTAATCATGACGTTGGTGAGGTTTATGTGCAATTTTTTGAAAATTGCCTGATGATCTTAATGGGTCAGCAAAGCCAAATGTGCCATCACAGTGATACGTGTGGCCAGCAACTGATGGTTGAATCAACGGGTGAAACATATAGTTGCGATCATTATGGTTATGACGAGTATCAACTTGGTAATGCCAAGCAAGATAGCTTTGCGGTATTAGTTAACTCGCAGGTGCAGCGTCAATTTGGTGAAGATAAATTTAATGATCTTAACGATAAATGCCGACGCTGTGATTTTTTGCCTATGTGTAATGGCGGTTGCCCAAAAAACCGGATTGATAAAACCTTAAATGGGCAGAATTTAAACCTGCTTTGTGAAGGGTATGAAACATTCTTTCGGCATGCATTACCTAAGCTACTAAAAATGACTGATGCGATGAAGCAGGGATATTCACCACGTTATTTTTCGGTTTTTTAAAGTAGCCGTTTGCGCTGTCGCTATCAATGCCAATCACGAATATAACCGGCTCATAACGGTTATATTCGTCAGTATCGTACAGCGTGATTGAGAATAAAGCACCGGCAATGCTTAGCCCTGTTCCTGTTCCTGTTTATCTAACTCGGTGAAATCGACCCCATGTTTAATAGCCAATGCCCGTGTTGCCCGCAGACTTGCGGCAGTCTCTGACAAATGGCTTGCAACTGAACGCAATAAGCTTGCCGCCACCATCGCGTCATTTTCGATCACCGCCAATAACTCGGTGGCGCCAATGCGCAGAAATACGCTGTCTTCTAGCGCAATTAAATCTAACAGACGTGGTGAGTTATGGATGACGGCCAAATCGCCGATCAATCGTCCCGGTGCAATTTCTGATACCAAGTGTTTCTCGCCTGCACTTTTTGGCCAATATAATCCTGCTAACCCCTTCACACACAGATAGGAAGCATCTGCTTCTTGTCCAGCATTAAAAATCTCTTGCCCCGATTTTACTTTGTACCATTGCGCACTAAAGGCGAGTAGGCGCTGTTGTTTTCGATCCAGTCCTGAAAATAATTCGGCCTGCGCCACTGCGCGTAATTTGCGGTTCAAATCCTGACGCGCATCTTCATCTTGCAGATCATCTTGACGCGCAATACCATCAATACGCCCATCCACGATCTCGACGAACAAATCGTAACACTCTGGACTGTAGAATTGGTTTTCAATGAAAATTTTCGTGGTGTCTGGCATCAAGTCACTAATACGTTCGCGCGTCAAAGCGCGGGCATCACTATCGTGGCTAGCCAATGCATTGCGCAGGATCAGAATATCAGGTTTCTTGATCCCCGCACGACTGAACGCTAGGCGCTCCCTGAAAACAGCAGGCAGGTTTTCTCCTCCCTGAGTCGTCGTCACATCATATAAGGATTGCGCGACTAACCTCCTTAGACCATGTTCCTTCAGGACATCAACAACAGTATCTTCAATCAAGGCTTCACGGGCACCGGCCAAACTTGAAATTCGTCCGAAAATGGCATTACCAAGCACCGACATCACCGGAAAATAACACTGTGGGTCAATTGGCTTAAACAAGCCATCCAATTTTTCCAGCATATCTGCAGCGCTCTTCATGCGTATTTGCACGATCCGTGCTTTGAATTTGTCAGTGAAAGCTGGCCCAATCTGCTCGGCAGAAAATGCAAAGGGTACGGTCAGCATCAATGCGAAATCTTCGGCCGACAAGCCACTTTCGCCAACTAAGCGTCTTTTGGCGACGATCACTCTCAGGCGATGATAAAGATCTTCATCCATGTTCAAACGGCGAAACAAGGGATGGTCGGTACCATCAGTACCAAACGTTTCTGTCAGGCCTTCGATTACATTGGCTGACATTCGAGCGAGATATTCTGCAATGCCTTCGTCTTGCAACATCTGTACAAAATTATCTTCTTGTGACAAGGTCACTTGGGTCAGCTTTTTGGTGGGAACTGCATAAAGCAGGTTGCTACCCAAGGGGGATACCGGATTAAATTGCTCAGGGTGAAAGGTATGTACAATATCATCCAGTCCCGCTTGTGCTAACCGCTTCGCTATTTCGGGCCGTAACAGAACAATCGCAGCTACTAGCTCTTGTTGAGCGTCTGGATCAAGGCGAGAACGTAACCCCTTACGCACCATGAAGTCGTCGGTACCCATTGCTTCAAGTAACTGAAACCACCAGTCTTTGATCTCATCACATGATTGAAATCCGGCTATTTGAGGGGTTATCCACTCAGATTCAAAAGGATCGATACTGTTGCCAGCACGTGCCGATTCTTGTTGCCAATCGGTTATCCCAACCGCTGTATCTGCGTCAATAACGGGCTCAAAATTAAAAGGCATAAATAGGTTTTCACCTAGTGTGCCTTGAAAAATATGTGGTTTGGAACTGGCATAGCCGATGCGATTGGCGACCACTGTTTGATGCAAATCATTCATCGCATGTCCGGCTATCCGCACGCTTCCTCGTTGGGGAATCACCTCGCGGGTTAATATATCGGCAAATGCAAGTGCCGCGGCCTCATTATTTGTCTTGATTGCAACGCGCGCGCCTTTTGGAATGGTCAAGCTGATATCTTCCAGCACCGCATGCCCATCTTCATCGCACACCGTCACTCGGTTTAGTTCGATGTCTCCATACAGGCTGGTCTGCGTATCAGGCTCACCATCAAACAAGGCATCTTTCACCAGCGTGTTTGGCGCGAAACGTTCGATTACCACCTGCCAACGCAGTGCCATATCTTGGGTCTGGTTGTAATAACTCAGCAACTCTTTCCAAGGTGATGACAAGTCTTTATAGGCAGCGAGCGCTGCAACCAGCGCCCCGACCGTTATTTCACCTTGGATGGCTAAGTAACCACCAACAGAGTAGAAAAAGAACGGGGTCAATTGATTGATGAAATTGTTCAAAAATTTCATGAAAAATTTCTTTTGATAAATCTCGAAGCGAATGCCGAATAGATTCCCAAGACGATTAGAAAACAATGACAGTCTGTGACGCATTCCGCCATTCATACGTATATCGCCGACACCAGCTGCAGTCTCGCCAATATCCGCGGCTAATTTGCGCACTTCTTGTATTCTGGATTTATTTAACAAGTTAATCTGGCGCTGTAATTTGGGGATTATCCATGCCTGTAACGGGATCAAGGCGATGGACGCTACCCCAAACCAGAAACTCTGGGCAAACAGAAAGGTAAGAATAGTCAACATCTGGCCGGCCTGAAACACTGGTTGTGACACCATATCGCCCATCAATGACCCCATGGGTTCAGCTTCAGATGTCACCATCGACACTAACTCACCTTGGCTGGTGGTGCGGAAATACGAGCGTGGAAATCTTAAAATACGGGTGACAAGTTGAAAGCGAAATCGTCGTAATAATCGCTCTGCCAACACACCTTTCATGGTGTTTAGTCGCATTTTCAACAGTCCATTGGCCAATACTGCCAATAGAAAACCAATACAAAGTACCATCAAAAACTGCGTCTGAGTTAATATCATACCCAGCATAGAAACGTCTTCTCCGGTCCCCCCAATGGCATCGTTGATAATGCGTTTAGGTAACTCCAGCGAAACGTACAGAATAGGGAAGGTGAGGAGCGTGACAGCGGTTAGAGCCAACTGATTTATTTTTGAATATTTCCAGATAAACTGAAAAATGCTCTTTTCCATGTTGCAGGTTCCTCTTGCTTGGCTTGCTGTAAAAGTGTTTTATTTTAAGTGCTTAATTGTATTGCTGTCAGCGCACGTGCTACATGCGTGTGATATATGGCGGATCTTTTTCAAATCAATATCTTATCACTAAATCTTGGTTTTATTTTATGCTCTTTTAGTTATAGTGTCGTGTGATCTATTAAGCAATTTTATTATTTATGGTGTTGTTGGCAAATGTTAACACATAAGATTTTTAGTTGATGGTTTATGATCTAGATGACACTAGCTTAATCCAGATTAAGGAATCTTATCTATATTGCCAGTAATATTTACCATTGCTGATTACACATAGCAAGAATGGACAAAAAAGAGCAGCCATGCGCAAGTAGGGGTGTTCTTTTTTTGTCCTTTAATCATGCTGATGAGTAATATAAAACGATTTTTAAGAGGATTGAACTTGAGTACTTTGTATACAGAAACCCGTATTGGCAACATGACATTAAAAAATCGATTTATTCGAAGTGCTACGTGGGAAAATATGGCGACAGAAGATGGCCATATGACGGATAAGCTATACGCTATCTACGAAGAACTCGCTCAAGGTGAAGTCGGTCTAATTGTAACGGGTTATGCAAATATTGTAGCAGAAGAGAAGCCCAATGCTGGCATGATGGGCATGTACGATGATACCTTTATTGGTGAGTACCAAAAGCTCACCGAGTTGGTACACCAGCATGATTCTAAAATCGTCATGCAACTTGCCTACGGTGGCACAAAAACCACTCACAACGTCGGTGAAAGGGTGATCTATGCGCCGAGTGCGGTGTGCGAAAAAGGCACACAAACATTAGGCAAAGCGATGACCAAGGATGAAATAGACTACATCGTTCAGGCATTTGCTCAAGCAAGTCGAAGAGCCCAAGATTCAGGGTTTGATGGTGTTGAAATACACGCGGCACATACCTATTTAATCAATCAGTTCTTGAGCCCATATTACAACCGCAGAGAAGATCAATATGGTGGCAGCCTAGATAATCGAATGCGGTTATTATTAGAGATCTATGCTGAGATAAGAAAGCTGGTCGGTGATGAGTATCCGGTATTAGTTAAATTGACTGCTTCTGAGTTTTTTGACGGGGGCTTGACCTTCGCTGAAACACGACTGATTTGCAAAAAATTAGCCGCGATTGGCGTGGATGCAATCATTATCTCTGGCAATATCCATGGTAAGGCTAACACTATGATTGGCGAGTCTTTTGATGGATATACCATTCAACAAGAAGGCTATTTCCATGAATATGGGCATGTGATTAGTGAAGAGGTGGATGTTCCGGTTATTACCGTTGGCGGATTAACGGATATTGATGCGATAGAAGAGATTGCCCATAAAACCAATATTCAATACTTTGCTCTCTCAAGACCTTTATTGTCGGAACCGTCGTTAATTAAGCGTTGGAAAGAAGGCAACAGAGCGCCTGTTGAATGTGAACGATGTTCAAAATGTCGCACTAGACGCGGCAATTTCTGCGTGGTTAATAAAGACAGAAAATCGCAGTTAGCTAAGTTATAAAATAAGCACTCATATACCTCAGTTCAGTGTAGGGTCAGCAAATCATTGCTGGCTCATTTGGCCCCAAAGTGTAGATCTTTAACTCACTCACAATATGTACATATCCATTTGGCATACATTTTATCATGCAAAATTTACCTACTGAGTTGATCATATTTATGCATAATGGTAATTGTGAAATTGGATGGTTTTATGCAGTGTTATTGGTATTTTTCAGTTGTTCGTTATCCTTTGTAGCAGTGAATTAATTTTACAAATCGAGACGTCCTGCAACACAAATGTTAAGTTTAATCATTCATAATCTACAATTAATTGCTCATGTACAGATTTATTGGAAAATAGGGAGTTTGAAATGATAAGACTGTTAGTCCTTTTTATTGTTATCCTAATTGCATGGATACTCTTTGGAATGTTGGGCAGAAAGGCAACATTAGAGGAAGCAAGAACAATAGGTCTTCAAGAGGCAAGAACCCACATAGATAACCCTATATTGTTAGAGGATTACACCGTAGCTAAAGGCCTCGCTAAAGAGGCGCTAGATTCTTTAATAGAGGAAGGTAGAATCCCTTCCTATCACTGGCGTCAGTACACATATATTGAAAATCGTGAACTGGTTGTTGCTAACAAATAGACTTTTAAAAAATCAATAAATCCCTGGAACTTTACAGGGAGAAATACTCGATGTTAATTTAGCCATAAGCATGTTATGGCTTCTGTTTAGCCCTTTCTATTTCCCTACAAAATATAATGATATTACTATCAGCTAATACAATGACTCTAAGCTATTTATGCCCCAAAATGAGTTAGTGCGATTGCCCAATTGAAATATGTTCATTTCGGTTTGCCATAGATTTTCTAATTTCACATGATTGGCAAAATTAATCTTAAACGGTGGCCAAATTCACTGTTTCACTACAGTTTGATGTAAGTAGCTACATCAAACAAGGTATGTTTACAGAACTATCTAATGAAATATGCTTAAAGTTGGTTGAAGTTGATAGTTCAAGTATGGGTATCTGTTGGCCAAATGGTCAAG
>NZ_JASJHF010000271.1:0-5091 GCF_033791185.1 Moritella sp.
GTTACCTAATGCACGACCCATCAAAAATTCTAATGATAGATAAGCTGCGCGACGAGTAGGTTGTGCTTGCTGCAGTTTCTTGGTCGCGCGTGATTTTTCCATCAGACGGTCACGGATTGTTAGTGCAAGCGCATGATATAAATATTGCGGTGACTCACCAACTTCATCACGCCCTAGAGTGTAATGGAAATGACGTTTTAAATCTTCAGGCAAAGTACTGGCATTAACCACTGGCCCATGATCTGTCTCTAACTTGCAAACTTTGTTTGCTTTAGATTTTTGTTTCTTTAATGACATATTACTTCCTTTATTATGACATTTGGGCTGTTTTAGATAATGCGCAATCGAACTGTGATGTCGATTGCGTGTTGCGCTATCTCTTGCTATTTCACTTTCGGTATTAAGTACAAGCTTGCTAACGGTGGTAGTTCAATACAAATACTTTGTGCGAAACCCTGCCATTCGATTGCTTCAGTGCGGTAACTTGTGCTTTTTGCAAAACCACTTCCGCCAAACTTGGTATCATCGGTGTTGACGATAACGTTATATTCACCCTTACTTGGTACACCAATGCGGTAACTTGATTGGCACGCAGGTGTCATATTCGATACCACGGCAACATGTTCGTCTTTCGCTTTGTTGTAACGTAAGAAACTAAATACTGACTGTTCTGCGTTGCTTGCATCAATCCAATCAAAGCCTTGGTGATCAGTGTCTAGCTCAAATAAGGCAGTTTGATGACAGTAGTTGTTATTTAATGCTTTTATGAGATCTTGCACGCCTTGATGAGGTGATTGCTCAAGTAGATGCCAGTCTAGAGATTGGTCGTGATTCCATTCTGCACGTTGGCCAAACTCACAGCCCATAAACAACAATTTCTTACCTGGGTGCGCCCACATGAAACCGTAATAAGCGCGTAAATTAGCAAACTTCTGCCAATCATCGCCCGGCATCTTGTTAAGCAGTGAACCTTTACCGTGCACAACTTCGTCATGGCTTAGCGGTAAGATAAAGTTTTCACTAAATGCATAAGCCAGTGAGAACGTCATTTCATGGTGGTGATGTTGACGATAGAGTGGGTCACAGCTCATGTATTCTAAGCTGTCATTCATCCAACCCATGTTCCACTTGTAACCAAACCCAAGGCCACCTTGGTCGACAAAGTTAGTCACACCAGGCCAGGCTGTTGATTCTTCGGCAACCATCATTATGCCTGGATGATTGTTATAACAGCGTTGATTCACTTGTTTTAATAATTCAATCGCACCTAGGTTTTCACGGCCACCATGTTGGTTCGGCACCCACTCACCTTCTTCACGGCTATAGTCGAGATATAGCATAGAGGCAACCGCATCCACGCGCAGGCCATCAATAGCAAAGTTATCAAACCACGAAAGCGCATTTGAAATTAAAAAACTTTGTACTTCTGCACGATCATAATTAAAGATGTGGGTATTCCAATCGGGGTGGAATCCTTGACGTTTATCAGCGTGTTCAAACAAATGTGAACCGTCAAACTGAGCCAAACCATGGGCATCAGCAGGGAAGTGTCCTGGAACCCAATCGATTAATAAACCAAGGTTTGCTTCGTGACAGGCATCAACAAAGAATTGAAAATCAGCCAAACTGCCGAAACGACTGGTTGGCGCAAACAAACCCACCGGCTGGTAACCCCAAGAACCATCAAATGGAAACTCACTAATTGGCATTAACTGAATATGGGTAAAACCAAGTTCTTTTACATAAGGAACAAGCTGTTCAGACAGGGCTTTATAGCTTAAAAACTGGTTATTCTCGTCACGCTTCCACGAACCCGCATGTACTTCATAAATACTGATCGGCGCATCAATCGCGTTGCGTTCAGCACGTTGTGACCATGCTTTCGCGGGTGATTGCTGCCATGTTGCAGAGGTTGCTTTAGTTGGCACGCATGACGCAGTTTGTGGACGTAATTGCATTGAAGAAGCAAATGGGTCGGCTTTTTCTAAGCGCTCACCACTTTCGGTGATAATACTAAATTTGTAATTGTTATCCTGTCCCGAGTCAGCTATATCGGCAATAAAGATTTCCCAAATGCCGGCACCAAGGTGTTTACGCATCGGATGACGTGTGGTATTCCAATGGTTAAAGTTACCAATCAAGCTCACAGACGTGGCATTTGGTGCCCAAACAGTAAAGCGTACGCCTTCAACATGATCGGTGATAGTCCAATGCGCACCTAAATGACGTTGTGCTTGTTCTAAGGTACCTTCGTTAAACAGGTAAACAGCATCTGCATCAAGTGTCGATGAGAACTTATACGGGTCTTGTTCAACAACCGTTGAAAATGGATAAGCGATCGTTAATTGATAGTTGGCATTATATTGTTTTGCTGACAGGCAAAGCACAAATAGATCACTGGAGCCAACACGTTGATAACGACGTTGGTGGTTTTTATCTTGATAAAAGACCTGCTGTGCGCCGGGAATGAATACTTTTAATTGGTATTCATTTTTGCTCACTTGGTGTGGACCTAAAAAAGCAAACGGGTCATAGAGTTTACCTTGATTAAGCGCATCTATTTCATTGCTAAAATGCGTCTCATTGTGAGTTGCTATAGTTGGTGTAGTTGAAATGTCACTCATGATCCATCCTGGATTAAACGTATTGTTAGCTTCTATGCAGTACGTAATGTAGATACGACACTGTTATCAGTTCCGAACGTATTGGGTAAGTATAAGTCGGCTTTATGATCGTTATGCCACTCGTTACTATTAATTAAGTAGCGGAAGTGGAATTGTTTATTTTCTGGTAGACGAACCTTAGTGCGAAAGACATTTTCTTTTTTGATGTATTTCATTGGTAAGGCTTGCCATTGATTAAAATCAGCTAATAACTCAACCGTATCGCTACTCATTAATGCGTTACTTGTGTCGCAGGCGAATTCAAAAGTGATATCGGCTTCGGCTTTTGTTTTAAAAAAACGCTTTTTTAACATGTTATCTTCCTTGTTATATGTCGTAGCTCTAATAACTTAAGCAAAGTTTCGTTTACGTACCCAAATTAAGCTTACCTGCCTAATGGGGTAACCATATGGGGGTATTATCGTGGTTTTATGAACTTGTTTAAAGTTTTTAGAAGATACTTTGTGAGCCATGTCACATTTAATATCTTTCATTCGTAACTGATGGCCGTTTCTTACATATGGATAATGATTTTTATTTATTCTAATTAAAAATTAACTAATTAGTAATACTTTCTGCCTGGACGGATGAGTGAAATACTTGTGGCTAAAATCGTGTTTGATGGGAGTTAAAGTAATAACTCGTATGATTTTTAACCATAATGCGGATGTTTTTAACATCGAGAGTATTAGCTTAGTTGCTATATAAAAATTGGCAGGATACTTAACGGTTAGCAACTTGATCTTGTCGATGTTGAGGCGTTTAGCGCTATCTTAAAGGCTAACGAGGTCATCCCGTATATTTTGTAATAAAATAACAAAACATACGTATATACCTATTTATAAGTAGTTTTACGCTCGTTTTGTTGTTTTAAAATTACATTGCTGGCATTATATAGGCAGTGTCTCGCCTGGTAATGCTACTTTTCGTTATTAAATTACGCTTAACCTCACGTTTTTGATCTTGATCACGTTAACTGTCGATCAGAATTGATCTAAGTCATGTTCTTCTTCTAAGTAATACCTCAAAATGCCTACATAATAAATACATAGGAATAATTATGAGCAAAGTCAGACTGGTTATTATTGGTAACGGTATGGTTGGCCACCGTTACATTGAAGACTTAGTAGAAAAAGCAGAAATTAATAATTTTGATGTAACCGTGTTTTGTGAAGAACCACGCGTTGCCTATGATCGTGTCCACCTCTCTTCTTATTTCTCTCACCACACTGCAGATGAATTATCGTTAGTAAAAGAAGGCTTTTACGGCAAGCATAATATCAATGTATTGATTGGTGAACGTGCGATCAACATTAACCGCTCGCAGAAAATCATTTATTCAAACTCAGGTCGTGAAATTAAATACGACAAGTTGATTATGGCGACAGGTTCAAAACCTTGGGTGCCGCCAATTAAAGGTAATGAAAGCAAAGACTGTTTTGTTTACCGTACTATCGAAGATTTAAAAACTATCGAAGCGACAGCAAAACGCAGTAAAAGCGGTGTTGTTATCGGCGGTGGTTTATTAGGACTTGAAGCTGCTGGTGCATTGAAAGCACTGGGTGTGGAAACACATGTTATTGAGTTCTCGCCGGTATTAATGGCAGAACAGCTTGACCGTGAGGGCGGTGAGCAACTACGTAAAAAAATTGAAAAATTGGGCGTGCAAGTGCACACCAGTAAAAATACCTTGGAAATTGTTGCTGAAGGTGAAACCGCACGTAACACCATGATGTTTGCCGATGGCACCTCGCTTGAAGTTGATTTCATCGTATTCTCAACCGGTATTCGCCCACAAGACAAACTGGCACATCAATCTGGTTTAGCAACGGGTCGCCGTGGCGGTATCACTATTAGTGACCATTGTGTTACTAGCGACAGTGATGTTTACGCAGTTGGTGAATGTGCATCTTGGAATGAACAATTCTTTGGTTTGGTTGCACCGGGTTACAAAATGGCACAAGTTGCTGTTGACCATCTATTAGGGAACGATAACGCATTTGAAGGTGCTGACATGAGTGCTAAGCTGAAATTGCTTGGTGTGAAAGTGGGCAGTATCGGTGATGCTAATGGTCGTACTCCAGGTTGTAAGAGCTTTGTTTATCTTGATGAAACAGAAGAAGTATACAAACGTATTATTGTTTCAGAAGACGGTAAAAAGTTATTAGGTGCAGTATTAATCGGTGATACATCGGATTACGGCAGCTTATTACAACTTAAATTAAACGATATTGATTTACCTGAACATCCAGATAGTTTGATTTTACCTGCACACGCAGGTGGTGAAAGACCTGCAATGGGCGCTGATTCATTACCCGATGCTGCCGTTCTTTGTTCTTGTTTTGATGTCACTAAAGGTAAGATCGCTGCTGCGGTTGCTGATGGTCACACAACAATGGGTGAAATCAAAGCGGTAACGAAAGCAGGT
>NZ_JASJHF010000272.1:0-23940 GCF_033791185.1 Moritella sp.
AACTGGTGGTATTGGTGATGCGCTTGATCACATGACTATTATGCCATTAACACTGGCGTTAGGTGCATCCATTGCACTGGAAGGTTCTATTGCTGGTCCGTTTGTATTTTTCTTCTTATACCAAACTGCGCATTTCTTCGCTTACTTTGGGTTGATGTTCATGGGTTATAAAGCGGGTACCGCTGCCATGGTGAGCATGAGTGATACAACTGAAAAACTCGCAAAAGCTGCAAACATCATGGGTATCTTTGTGATTGGTGCGCTATCGGCGACATTCATTAAAGTTGAAACAACCCTGACGGCTGAACTTGGTGGGGCAAGTGTTGAATTACAAACGGCATTGTTCGATAAGATCATGCCAAATATTCTGCCGCTGGCACTGGTATTCTTTATGCTGAAGATGGTGAAAGGCACAGGCTTCTGGGCTAAACCACCGGTACTTATCTTCTCTACCTTAGCAGCTGGTGTTATTGGCCACGCTATCGGTATTCTGTAATATTTTGGGAGAAGTTTGTTTCTCCCAACTTTTAAGGGTTTGATTATGATTGGTATTGTAGTTTCGGGACACATTAACTTTGCATCCGGTGTTCAGTCAGCGGTACGCGCAATTGCGGGTGAGCAAGCGCAAATGAAATTTGTTGATTTTGTTGAGACGATGTCAACAGATGATCTAGAAGCGGAATTACGTGCAGCCGCTGCAGCAGTAAATAGCGGTGAAGGTGTGTTATTTCTTACCGATATTCCTGGTGGTTCACCGTCAAATCGCGCCTCTGCGATCATGATGGATACCCCATTAGTGGAAATAATTGCGGGTGCTAATTTACCCATGATAGCGAATGCGGCATTTGAACGTGATGACGTTGAATTAAGTGAATTGGTTGAGATTGTATTAGATATTGGTCACTCATGTATTAAAGATATGCGTAAAGAGTTAGAAGTGGCAATGGCTTCTATGACGGCTGATGAATGTGATGAAGAGGGTTTATAACATGCGTTTTGCGTTGGTAGCAGATGAAGTTTATACCCCGAATGGGATTGAGTTAAATCAGGTTGTTGTGGTGGAAGATGGCAAGATTGCCGAGATCACTACAACAGTGCCAACGGATTGTGAGGTTATTAACTTAGCGGGACAAACGTTGATGCCAGGCTTTGTTGATATTCATATTCATGGCCGTCACGGCCATGATGTGATGGATGCAACGGATGCAGCGCTTGATGGTATTGCCCAAGCATTACCTGCTACAGGTGTTACAGCGTGGGTTGGTACGACGGTGACAGCACCTTGGCAAGATATTATTACGTCGTTAACTAAAATGCGCAGTTATATTGAAGTTGGGCAAGACCAAGGCGCTGAGTTATTAGGCAGTTTCTTAGAAGGTCCTTATTTTACCGAACGCCACCGAGGCTCACATCCAAGTCGATTATTAAAGTCTCCTGAAGATGGTGAATTGGAACAATTAAAAGCGGTAGCTGGTGAATCATTGTTACGTGTGGCTATTGCACCAGAAGCCGATGATGCAATGGCATCCATTAAATGGTTAACAGACAACAATATTAAAACATCTGTGGCTCATACCAATGCCAATTTCGCTCAAGTGACAGAAGCATTCGAGCTTGGTGCTGATTGTGGTGTGCATTTATTTAATGGCATGAGTGGTTTACACCACCGTGAACCAGGCTGCTGTGGCGCGGTACTTTATCATGACATGTTAGCTGAAATTATTGCCGATGGTATTCATGTCAACCCCGTAATGATGCAGCTTGCATATCGGATGAAAGGCTATAAAAACATAGCGCTAATTACCGATTGTATGCGCGCTGGTGGACTTGAAGATGGTCCTTATCAGCTAGGTGCACAAATCGTCAATGTTAAAAATGGTGAAGCCCGTACTGAGGATGGTTCGCTCGCGGGTAGTACATGTAGTTTAGATCAAGCGGTTCGAAATATGGTATTCGCTTCAGGTGTTCCTGCATGGGAAGCTGTGCAAATGGCCAGCTCAGTACCGGCAAATTATTTAGGTTTAGCAGATCGTATCGGCTCTATTGTCGTGGGTATGGACGCTAGCTTTACAATCATGAATAAAGAATTACAAGTACAGAGCACCTTGATTAAAGGTATCTGGGCTTATCAAGCTTAAAGACACGGAGCGATTTTTATCGCAGAAGTAAGTAGTTAATCCTTAGGAGTCAGGCAGTGTTTGTTATGGCTTATAGTAAATAGTTAAGAGGTTTATTTAATGGAAATTCGTCAACCGATACATAGCGATCATGCAAAACAGCTAGACACAGCAGGTCTAAGAGAACAATTTTTAATTGAAGATATGTTCCAAGAAGGTCAAATCAACCTTACTTACAGTCATATCGACCGTATTATTGTGGGTGGGGTCGTACCAACAACTGCACCTGTCGCACTCGAAGGCGGTAAAGAGATCGGGGTTGATTTCTTTTTACAACGTCGTGAGCTAGGCGTGATTAACATTGGTGAAGCTGGCTCTGTTATTGTTGATGGCGTTACTTATGAAATTGCGGCGCGTGAAGCACTATACGTGGGTCAGGGCGCACAACAGATTCAATTTTTGAGTGCTAATGCTGAACAACCAGCACGCTTTTACCTAAACTGTGCGCCTGCACACATGGCTTACCCAACGCGTAAAATAACACGTGACGAAGCCTCTCCGGAAACACTGGGTAACCAAGAAAACTGTAATGTACGTACTATTTATAAATACCTGCACCCTGCCGTGCTACCAACTTGCCAGCTATTGATGGGCATGACTGAATTAGCACCGGGTAGTTTGTGGAATACGATGCCGTGTCATACGCATGAGCGTCGCATGGAAGTGTATCTGTATTTTGATATGAAAGATGACAATATCGCATTCCATTACATGGGCCAGCCACAAGAAACTCGTCACATTGTGGTTCGTAATGAACAAGCTGTGATCAGTCCAAGTTGGTCTATTCATTCTGGCGTCGGTACAGCAGCTTATACCTTTATCTGGGGCATGGTGGGTGAAAACCAAACATTCCACGATATGGATCATATCGCGATGAGCGATCTGAAATAAGTCGTACGGTTATTTATCTTTTTTACGGTAACCAGTGCGCAGAAACAGACGCGTGGGGTTACCGTCACTTTGTATTTAGGAAGTTGATATGAATTCTTTTGATTTATCAGGCAAGGTTGCCATCGTAACGGGTTGTAATACAGGTTTAGGTCAAGGCACTGCGATAGGCCTTGCACAAGCGGGTGCTGATATTGTCGGCGTGGGTCATCAACCAGCACCAGAAACACAAGCTAAAATTGAAGCGTTAGGTCGTAAATTTCATTACATCACGGCTAACTTAATGGAACAAGATCAAGTATCTAACATTGTTAGCGAAGCTGTCGAAGTAATGGGGCGTGTTGATATTTTAGTAAATAACGCCGGTATTATCCGTCGTGAAGACTTCTTAGAATTTTCTGAAAAGAACTGGGATGATGTGATCAGCATTAACCAAAAAACAGTATTTTTCCTATCACAAGCGGTTGCTAAGCAATGTGTGAAACAAGGTGAAGGCGGTAAGATCATTAATATCGCTTCAATGTTGTCTTTCCAAGGTGGTATTCGTGTACCGTCTTACACAGCAAGTAAATCTGCGGTGATGGGGCTAACACGTGCAATGGCGAATGAATTAGCACAGTACAACATCAACGTAAATGCAATTGCACCGGGTTATATGGCAACAGATAACACCGAAGCATTACGTGCTGATCCAGAGCGTAACGCAGCAATCTTAGAGCGTATTCCTGCTGATCGTTGGGGTACGCCTGAAGATCTGGCTGGTCCTGCGGTATTCCTTGCATCGAGTGCAAGTGATTATGTCAATGGTTACACAATCGCCGTTGACGGTGGTTGGTTAGCACGCTAAGGAGTCCGTTATGGCTTTTGGAACTAAACAACAAGTTTTAGATACAATGAAACGTGTCTATCGTTATCAAGCGGAAAATCAGACACGTAGTGTAGTACGCCGTAGTGGTAAAACGCGTTTCATTAAAGATACTGATTGGGAGCGAGGTGTATTTTGGTCTTGTTCGTCAGCAGCCTGGAAAGCAACGGATGATGCAGAATACCTTGAAGGTGTGATGAATTATGCACTGCACACCGGCTTTAGAACGGGCCCTAATGCACGTTTTGCGGATGATCATATTTGTTGTCAGGCATACCTTGATGTATACCCTGTGGTCGATCAAATAGAAGCGCTTGATTCTACGGTTAAAGCCTTAGATTTAATGGTTGATAATCCAGAACCAGGTCGTAAAGACTGGTGGTGGTGTGATTCACTATTTATGGCGCCGCCATCGTTTGCAGCCTTAACGCAGCAAACGGGAGACAGTAAATATCTCGATTATATGAATGTTGCTTTTTGGGATTCGGTTGAGCATTTATTTGATCCAGAAACGGGTCTTTTCTATCGTGACCACCGTTATATCCCTGATGGGAATGGCGGCGAATTACGTGAAGCAAATGGCGAAAAAGTATTCTGGAGCCGTGGCATCGGTTGGGTACTGGCATCTGTACCACGTTTGATGGCGCGCTTACCGGAAGACTTTGCTGATAAAGCCCGTTATTTAGACCTGTTTAAAAACCTGGCTGCGGAAGTGATTAAATATCAGCAAACAGATGGTTTCTGGCGCACGAGTTTATTGGATCCAGAAAACTTCCCAGCACCTGAAAGCAGCGCAACATCGCTGTTCTGCTATGGCCTGGCTTGGGGGATTAATAACGGTGAATTAGATCGCGAGACTTACTTACCGGTATTAGACAAAGCTTGGGCAGCACTGCAAACTGCTATCCACGATAATGGCATGATGGGGTGGGTACAATTACCTGCATTTAACCCACGCGACGTGAAGTTTGAGCACAACATCGATTACGGTGCTGGTGCCTTCTTACTCGCGGCAACAGAAGTTGCCCATTTAGCTGACTAATTACAGTTAAGTACACTTAATAAGTCCAGTTAATAAAGCTGATTAAACACTCTGTTTAGTCAGCTTTTTTTTTTGCCTTATGGTGGTGTTTTATTTGGAGGAATATGGATGAAATATAAATGTATCAGCTTATTATTGGGCTTAAGTCCGTTAGTAATGCATGCTCAACTTGCTGCAGAACAGGTAAATGTCTCGCGCTACTGGCAGCAGTTTTCTGAATCGCGCAGTGCAGACAGTGACTTGTATGATCCCGCCTCTAAGCACAAAGGTGATGCGGTATTAAATAACTTCTCCTATGTGGGTTACCAACGTGGTGAACAACCACTACCAAGCGGTAATATAGCTCCTAATGGTGCGACTTACAAAGTCTTCAATGTGACAGATTTCGGTGCCATTGCTAATGATGATAAAAGTGATAAAGCAGCTATTATCGCCGCGATTAAGCAAGCTGAACTTTATGTAGCAGGCGCCAAAAGCAGTTCAGCAGCAGATGCGCGGGCGGCTATTATCGCTTTTCCCGCCGGACGATTGCTGATTAATGAAGAGAGTGATGTGGCAGCACAGCAACTGATTAATATCACTACAAGTAATATCGTATTACGTGGTGCTGGGCAGGGTAAAACGGAACTGTTCATGCGCAAGCCTCTGTTGCCAAAAGATCCGCATAAAATGTGGTCAACACCACGGTTGATTAACTTTGTCTCGGCGAATAAAGGCTTGCCTGAACAACCTGTAATCGCCTCTGTAAGCTCTGCACATGTTGCCGGTAGTAGTAAGTCAATCGAATTGAATAAGCAGTATGTTGTCGGTGTCAATTTTAAGGTTGGTGATTGGGTTAAATTAGCGGCGACAGTAAAACGCGTCGATTATATTCAGGCTCAAGTAGCCCCCTATAAATTAGAAAATCGTTGGACTAAATTACGTAATGGACTAAACCTGCAAGAGTTGCATCAAATTAAAGCGATTAATGGTCAGCAAGTCGAGTTCTATAGCCCTATTCAAGTAGAAGTCGACCCACAGGATGATTGGCAGTTAAGCAAAATTAATATGCTGGAAAATGTCGGTTTAGAACATATGACAATTCGCGGAAATTGGCAGCATGAGTTTAAACATCATAAGTTAACCGATGATGGTCTGATCCATGATAGTGCCTGGAGCTTAGTGCAGTATCACCGTGTAGCCAATAGCTGGGCACAAGATCTAGAGTTGGTCGACTTTAATGCTGGTTTATCCTTAACTATTGCATCTAACTCGACACTAAAAAATATTCAGCTTAACGGCAATGCTGGACATTTATCTGTGCAGATGCAGTTTTCGTTTAATAACTTGTCGATGAATGTGACGGACAATTCTAATGCTTGGCATGCACCCGGTTTTTCGCATATGTCGTCATCAAATGTGCACTTTAAAACCAAGTTTAATGCTAATACATCATCAGACTTACACGGCGCACAACCGCGTTTGAACTTGTTTGATAATGTAACTGGTGGTTGGATTTATGGCCGCTGGGGTGCAGCAATCATGAATCAACCTAATCATCTGAAAGGACTGGTGTATTGGAATTATAACAATATCGGTCAGCCAGTGTCAGATTTTGAATTAATGCGTAAAGATAATTCGTTTGGGCGTATTATCATGCCGTATTTGATTGGCTTTCATGGCGCGCCAATTACCGTCAGTGATACCCAAGGTTATATGCAGTATGTCAATGATAAAGGCTATGCTAAGTATCCTGAGCCGGTTTTAGCTGTGCCTCAGGCGTATGTTGAGTCACTGGGGGAGTCTGTTTATCCACAATCGCTGTATCAAGCACAAGTAGAGCGTAGGTTAGGGTATTTACCGGAGTGGTTGAAATAAATTAGTTAAAATTATGTCGTAACACTTTAGTTTTACTATACCAATAAATAGAAAAGGGATAGCAAGTGCTATCCCTTTTTATTAGTCATTACTTAGTTGACTAATTATCTAGATTATTAATCTAACTAAAGTTTATTTAGCACGAACGCAAGAAACAAAACGGCCATTGACTGGGGCATTGTTACCTGAACCGCCAGCCTCGTAAAACAGTACTGAGTTAGTTTTACCTGTGCCATCTGTCGTAGCACTCCAATGTGCAGTGCTACCGCTATCACCATTTAATATCCGCCCTGTGGTTGGTGAGACTGTGTAATTTAGTTTCGGATTCGGTGTAGTACGGTCAATATAGGTACCTAAAAGACCGGCTTTTGGTGCATTATCGGCTTTGTTAATCGAGTTACTGAGTTTGATTAACGTATTATTTTTATCTGCATCCGCCATTGGTGGATTATTACCCTGGTCGACGTAACCATTTGCAACATAGCTACCATCGCTACGACTCACAGGTAAGTGCCAAACGTCATTTTCTGCTCCATCATAGAGATTTAAGCAAGAGTCAACCGCAGGGTAATCTGAGTTATTAAACGGTAGATTATCTGCTGGATCTTTTTCTGCGCGGTACACGGCCCACTCAATACCTGTTGCTGGCTTTGTGTAACGTGGATAAGCAACTGTGGCACCAAAACCAATTGCCGCATTATGGTGTGCTTCAGCTAACGTAATTGGACGATGATAAACCACTGTTCCAAAGGCTAGTTCACGTACTGGTTCAATACCACGTTTGGTCACATCTGCTTTATCATAATAAACACCACCAGTAACGGCGGCGGTTGCAGATGCAGTTAAAGTGATTGGTGTAACACCCGATTCAGTGAAAGTGATAGTTACAAACGCATCTTTACCAATATAATGAGCGCCATTGACAGTATTAGTATCAGCTGAGCCACTATCCATTGTGACGTGACCAGCTAACGAAGCTTGCGCCCAATCCGCATCGTCAATAATACCATTGCCATTACCACCGTTACCATTACCATCGTTAAAGTCATGGTCGATAGCGTTGTCAGGGTCTATGATTTTTTTATAGACTTCATCACCAATCAGGAATGTTTTTGCTGCGTCACCGGTGGTAACTAGGTTACGAGTTGTTGGAGTTATATCGCCAGCAGGACCTTGGATATTACTGACATCTACTTGCCACTCAATGGTCGGATTATTATAACCAGATACTTCTAGATTTAACTCTTTACCAAACTCTAGCGTTCCGCTTAAAACCACACCATAAACTGTCTCTGCTGCGCTACAATCTTCAGCGCCTGTTGGACTATCTACTGCTTTTGGCGTTACACAATATGTCAGACTTTTATTATAATGTTCTGCCGCTAGGGTTAAATCACATTGGCTACCAGTGGTGCAAGTAACACCGGCAATCACCACGTTATCAGCTTTCCAAACTGCAGTTGAGTCATCTGGTGAGCTAGATCCTGATGCTGTATAAGCATAACTACCACCAAGCACATCACCAACTTCGGGATAAGTCACACCACCTTTATCAATGGCGTCTAAAACAATGGTCGGAACGTCGCCAACAGGTGCGGTAACATCGTTAATTGCATCTGAAGGGACTGGGTCACCTGCAGTTGGAGTACCTGTACCTGCCACTGGAGTCACGGTGAAGATAATAGTTTTACCTACATCGCTACCTTGTAAAGAATAGGTTTTAGTTGTTGAAACTTCAGAACCATCACTCGTCCAACTAAATGTCGAGTTACTTTCAAGATCACCGTCCGCATCAGCATAACTATAATCTGCGGTCAGTGTTGAACCGACAGTATGCTCACCTGTGATCGTTGGCTTGGTTGCGGTTGGTGGATCACCTGCGAGTGCTAATACTGCTGCTGATGCTGCACAGACTTCATCCCCGATTAATGGTGAGTTATCTATGTTATCTGGATTGGTTGATACGGGGGTAACACAAAATTCGATGATTTTAGTTTCTTGCTGATTGGTCAGCATTAATGTTTGCAGTGTTGCATCTGCGATGTCATTACCGTCTTGAGTCCAGCGGAAGGTTGATATACCTTCAGGATCACCTTCTGGATCACTGTAGTCATAATCGCCTGTGAGCAGATCGCCTACCGTCGGTGTCGAGTTATCAAGCGCAACGTTATTAACCTCAGGTTTACTGCCATTACCCGCTTCGATAAGGGTTGGTGTCGAGCATTTCGTTTCGCCTGTGGTATTACTGCTGCCTGTTGCTTTTGGTGTGACACAAAAATACAGCGATTTATTTAATTCACTGTCTGCTAATAGTAAAGTACGTTGATTACCTATGCTGAGGTCATTGCTCAGGTCTTGATCACCATCATCAACTCGCCAATCGTAACCACTTGCGCCCTCAGTACGAGGTGAGAAGTTGGGATCAATAAATTTATATCCACCTGTTAACGTTGAACCGACATAGCTATCTCCAGAAATAACTACATTTGAGGCGATAGGTATAACATAAGGGTTACCGTTATTATTGTTATTCTCTTGCTCAGTATTTTCATCATTACAACCTGTGAGTGCGGCACTAATCGCTAACGCAATAGCGCAATACTTGAATGTATTCTTCATGATTCCTACCCAATATTATTTCATCTGTGAATTAATTGTTTCAAGGAATAGAGAAAGTAAATTCGCCAGACCTTTCTTTTGCTTTCTTTTTCTTTCTGTATGAAGATTTAAGAGTTAAATGAAACAAAAATCAACCAAATTATACTATTTATTGATGGGTTTGTGACCTGTGCTTTGTTGTGTAAATATATGTAAGTACGGTAATTTGTCGTAAGTGATTGATTTTGATTGTCAATATTGATTGATTTATATTTTAACATCTTTTTTCTATAATAATTGAAAAGTTCAATATTAAATAAACATTTTTGTCACTTACCTACTAATTTCTTTGTTTGCTTTCGATTACTTGGGGGTTGCTCACAGAAATTTAACCATAAATGATTAAAATCAACCTCATTGAAAATCCAAGTAAACCTATGAGTTTTAATGTTAGGGAGTCGTAAAACGTCATGAAATCTGATTTTGTTAAAATATCTGGCAGCGTAGTATCTGTTGGACTATTAAGTTTGGTATTGCCCTTCGCGGCAAGTGCAGCAAAAATTAATGCCACGTTAAGCCATGAGTCCGGTGATTATGGTTCTGATTACAATTATTCAGGGCCTAGATTTGATATGACGATAAATCCTGACGGTTCAAATTGGTATTATAGTTTGGGCTATCGTGATCGTGAGCATGAGTCTGACCAGACCTATAAGCGTGCCGATGTCGATATTGCTTACCGTTTTCGTTTTGATGGCGGTTGGGTCCAACCCAGTATTAATCTGCGTAAAGATACCACTATGTATAACTCTGGTACGCGCATTGTGTTAGAAAAATACATGGCAGAAACCAAGTATCTGTATTCTTTTAATGACAGTTGGGGAATTTGGGGCGAGGTACAATTTAGTTTAGATAAACAAACATCAGATAAATTTAATGATTCCCCAGATAGTAATATGCAAAGTAATTATCTGTCATGGGAAATTGAACCGGGTGTACGTTATTACTTTGCTAATAGCTCACGATTAACAGTGTCTTATTATAATGTTGGTCAGCGCAGTGATAAGGGAGATACCTGGGGATTGACGGATGACAAATCGAGCCAACAAGCACGTATCTATTATTATTGGAAAATGCCATTCGGCTTAAGTTTCTCTCCTTATATTCGTTTACCACTTGGCTATGGCGATACGTCAGCTTGGTATGACAGCGCTTCCTTCGACCACACGAAAACCATGAGTAAAACCTCTCGTTATGCATTACAACTGGCCTACCCATTGACTGATACCTTCCAATTACAAGCTGAATATTATATTGAAGATACCGAATATAAAGAGGGTTTCAATATGGGCAAAGAGGATGGGCAAGCTAAATATCTGAAATTCGGTGTGCGCGCTGCATTTTAGGCTGTTTTGCTAAGTTTTTTACCTATTTATTTTGAGAGTGATGATGTATATAAATCCAAAATTTAAACCCGGTTTGTTATCTGTGTTAGTTGCTTCCTATCTGTTTGTGCCACAAATTACTTTTGCGCAGACAGACTGTGTGGATATTAATGAGTGTATTAATGTACTAGCAACGAATGAAATTAATGTTCAACTGGACAATGGTCTAGTTTTTTCTGGTGGTAACTTTGGTACAAATAATATTGCCAACGATATTTTAGTTGCAACCGATGGCGCCAGCGGGATTCATGTTACCAATGATGCGACGTTTACAGGTAATCTTAATACTAAGGGTCATGACGTAATAAGCTCTAATGGTACGGGGATATTAATTGAGGGGGATTTTGTTCAAAGTAATCCGACTAACCCTAATTTAGGCATATATATTCAAGATGATTCGACAGTCAGCGGGGCGGTAAATGCCATCGACTTTAGTGGTAGTAGCTCTTCAATGCGGATTGATGTTGAAGGTACGATTGACGGTAATATTGTTGGTAATGGCGTTGAAGGTAACAAAATAAACTTTGCGAATAATTATGGTGCAACAGATGCGACCTTTGACGGGCAAAGTATCACAGGTGTCGATAAAATTGAAAATCACGGTAACCTAACAGTAATCGCCCAAGTTTCAACCATAGTTTGGGATGCAAATTATACCAATAAAGATAACGCTACCATGACCTTTAAGGTCGGTGAGCAGAGCAATCTAGATGATCCATTATTACTGGTTACGGGTCAGACTACATTTGGCAGTGATAGCCAAGTAACTTTCTCTTATACCGGTAGTAATGTTAATGATATTTTAGGGCAAAACATTGTATTGCTCGAATCTGAAGGCGGTATCAAGAACGGAGAGAATGTTACTGTCGGATCTGATACTCCTGCAGGTAGTGGTTCATCATTAGATGCTTCGCCGTTATTAGTGGTTGATGAGTCTTGGCTAGGAACCTCTGGTCCTGAGTTTAACGGTGGGGTATCAGATGATCAACTGATTGTACGTTATGCGGTAAATTATGACGGCGCGGATGAATTTGTCAGCTTAGTTGCCGAGGGCGGTGGTACCAATAATGAAATTGCAACTGCAAACTATATGGTTAACTCTGCACTGAATGAGCATAACAGCACAGGGTCTGATGCGTCAGCTGAATTGTTAGCGTTATTAGCTTCATCGGGAACCGATGCAGAACAGACTGCCCAATTAGCGAATGAAATAACGCCGGACGCGGAAGGTAGTGAACTACGCGCAGCATTAATGGTTGTGGATAAAATGCGTGGTCAAGTTGATGATCGTACTAATATTTTACGTAATCAAAGTGCATTAGGTACGGCAAATAATGGCTGGAATGCGTGGAGTCATTTGCTCTATAGCAATGGTTCACAAGATAGCTCTGCGACAATGAATGGATACTCGTTAAGTACTTATGGTATCAATGTTGGTTTTGACCGGGTATTTGATAAACAGCGTTTAATCGGTGCATCTTTGGCTTACGCACGTTCAACAGCTGATATTAACGGCAGCAACAATACCAATGAAGTCGATAGTTTCCAAGGCATGGTATATGGCGGCTGGTTTGATGATACTTACTTTATTGATGGCAATATTAATATTGGGCGTAATAGCAATACCAGCGAACGTACCATTGGCGGTGCAACTGGTTATGAAGGTGATATCCACGCAAAAGCAGAATACAACTCGATGCAAGTTGGTTATCAACTAATCGCGGGTATGAAATTTGATTTGAAAGCGGTGCAGTTCGAGCCACGTATTGCTTATAATTATCAATGGATCCGTACCGCTGATTATGAAGAACATGGATCTCCTGCAAGCCTACGCTATGACCGTCAAGACTACAGCACGGCACAATTAGGCTTAGGTTATAACATGTTTACCACGTTTAAGGTGGATCAGGGGATATTCACGCCCTCATTTATTGTGATGGCTTATAAAGACCTCAATAGTGATGAAGTGTTCCGTGAAAGTGCCACATTAGTGATGGATCCTTTGGGTGATAGCATTGTCGTTGAAGGCGATCAAGTGGGCGGTGATATGATTGAAATTAAGCTAAATGGTCATCTCGCAATGGAGAATAACTTTAGTCTTGCAGCAGGTGTTAATTATTACCAACGTGATGATTATAGTGAATTTGTTGTTGGTATTACGACTACTAAACGCTTCTAATCTGATTGCTTATGGGGGCGACTCCATAAGCTTCATGCTTTCTTGTAAGGTTACTCCATGCAAACACCAATGAAATTAAAACAAATATCTTTAAGCATAATCATAGCGCTCGGGTTGACTGCTTGTGCGGATATGCAGCAAGTTCGGGCTATCGAAGAAAAGTCGAGTACAGTTCCTATTATGGAGTCGGTGATCCTGCCTCTGAATTCTGAACTGGTTGATGAAAATATTACAGCACGTCAAGGTTCCACGCTGAGTATGAGTGATCGCCGATATATTATGGGATCTCGCTCGCTGCAATGGGATTGGAGTGCTGGCAGTGCTTTTGTTATTAAACAGCCGATAAACCTGATCACTGATGCTCAAGCACGTAAAGCTTGGGGACGTAGTAGTACCCAAGTATTGTCATTCTGGATTTACAATGAAACGGCGGTTGATGATGATGTTATCGTCGACTTGGGGCGTGGTTTAACGGGGACAACCTCTGCAGATGCAGGCTTTTCGGTGAATATGAACTTTACTGGTTGGCGTGCCGTCGGCGTATCACTAGCGAATGATATCCAAGGCCGTGAAGTAGAAGGCATCGCACCAACAGACAGTAGTGACGGTGAAGGGTTGGGGAGTAGTAGTTTCGCTGGTGGTGTACGCAGTGATATGGATTCAATCCGTTTTACTGCGCCACGCGGTGTTGATAATGGTACTTTCTACATTGATCGAGTGATGTTATCTGTCGATGATGCGCGTTATCAATGGTCTGACGATCAAGTTAAAACCCGTTATGACATTCCTGAAATTGATTTTAATTTACCACGACACCCAGTTATAGCGACAACGGAAGAGATTGCTGCTGCGGCATCAATTGAAAAATCATTAGTGGATGTGTTTACCAATATTAGTGCTGATCGCGGGCTTAAAGTGAATGGTGAACTGACATCGTTACGTAAAGCGTTTACAGCACTAAACATAAAGCGTGATAGCTTGGGGAATTTATCTGGTCGCCATATTATTACCGGAAAACAGAAGATTATTTATCAGCCTGAATTTATGAAAGCGGAAGATAAACCGCTATTTGCGGAATACGTCACTCTCGCTGATTATTCGTCATTATTATTCAATATCGGTCGCGTTTGGAACAACTCGCAAGACACTGCAGTGAAACAAGAACTTGAAGATATGTATGTGTTAATGACAGAGCATATTCTGGACCAAGGTTATGTTGACGGTAGCTCTTTAGTGACAACTCACCATTGGGGTTACAGTTCTCGCTGGTGGTATATTTCAGCGATGTTAATGTCAGATGTATTAACTGAGCACGAATTACGTAAACCGATTTTTGATGCTTTGCTGTGGTATTCGCGCGAATTTAAAGCTAACTTTGACATGAAACCGGGTCCAGAAAGTTCTGATCTGGATTATTTTAATACGCTATCACGTCAACATTTAGCATTGTTAATGCTCGAACCCGATATTAATCGCCGTGTTGCACTATTACAAAAATTCGGTTCTTATATTGATTTAGCGTTATCACAAACACCACCCGGTGGTTATGATGGTTTACGCCCCGACGGCACCGCATGGCGACATGAAGGTAACTATCCTGGCTACTCATTCCCAGCTTTCAAAAATGCTGCACAATTAGTGTATATGCTAAATGGCACGCCTTATGAAGTGGGTGAAAAAGGGCGCCAAGCGCTGAAAAAAGCCATGATGTCAGCGTGGGTTTATAGCAATCCTGAAGTCGGATTAGGTTTATCTGGCAGACACCCATTAAATCCGCCTAAATTAGCAGTATTTCAAGATTCATTTCGTTGGTTAGCACTGTCTGGCGATCTTTCTGGTGATGGTAAAATCGATCATGAACTTGCCGCAGCGTATTTACAAATAACCGGTAAAACCGCCGCTCAGTCGGTGGCGTTATTTGGTGAACGTGTGGAACCGAAAACCTTACCGCAAGGGTATTGGGCATTTAATGGTGGGGCCTTTGGTATTCACCGCTACCAAGACAAGATGGTGACAATGAAGGCTTATAACAGTAATGTTTGGTCGTCAGAAATTTATTATCGTAATAACCGTTACGGTCGTTATCAAAGTCATGGTGCAGTACAGATTGTACCTTACGGTAAGCAAGCTGAGATTGGTTTTGTTGAAGCGGGTTGGGATTGGAATCGAAATCCCGGCGCCACGACAATACATTTACCATTAGAGCAACTTGAAAGTCCGAATACCCATACCTTGATGTTACGTGGTAACCAAGCATTTAGTGGCGCATCAAGTTTAGATGGTAAATATGGTATGTTTGCGTTTAAACACCAAGCGCCATCAATGGCGAAATTTGACAGTAGTTTCTCAATGCTTAAAACGACCTTCTCGGTGAATAATCGTGTGGTGATGCTAGGCAGTAATATCGAGAGCAGTAGTGATGGCTTTAATACTGAAACGACACTGTTCCAGCATGCGATCACGCCTAAGTCGAACAGTATATGGGTGAACGGCACTGAAATTGATGCCTTCCCTTATCAAGCGGCACTGACGAAAGGCGATTGGCTAATTGACGGTCAAGGCAATGGTTATGTGCTAGTCAGTGATGGCGAACTTGAAGTACGCCGTCAGCATCAAAAATCAGCGCATAATCAAAGTAAAAAACCAACTGAAGGTGACTTTACTGTTGCTTGGCTAAATCATGGTGATGCTCCGGATGATGCTGATTATGAGTACTTAACCATACTCGATGCGACGCCGGAATCGATGGCGCGTATTGCACTAGAAGTAAGCGCGGGTAACAAGCCTTATCAAGTATTACAAAAAGATGATAATGCTCATGTTATTTATGATAACGAAACCAAAACAACCGCGTATAGCGCTTTCTCTAGCAGCAGTTTTGCAGAAGGTTTGGTTGTTAGCATGTCAAAACCATCTATTGTCATGACCCGACAAGTGAGTGAAGACATTATTAACATCAGTGGCGTGACACCTGATTTGAATATGACGCGTTATACCGCGGCTAAGCCAACGAATGTACCTGTTGTTATTCAAGGTCGTTGGGAGGTTATGACCGAAAATGATCAGGTTGCAGTGAGTGTATCAGGTGATAATACATCTTTAACATTTGTAAGTTACTTTGGTATTCCCCAGCAAGTGACGCTCAAAAAGCAAAAATAACGATAACCATCAACAATGTGGGGTCGGTTGCTACCTGCCCCACACTTCATACTTAGATCCTGTATTTCTACGCTGTTCGATTAATTTAATCCCCTCTTTAGCTACAAGATGAAATACTTTGTGATCTAGCTCTATTTATTTTTGCCGGCTTTCGAATAGTATTGATTGAAAGTATTCGAAAGATTTTGTTTTCGTTACCTGCGCTGTGAAATATGAATCAAGTGTCTTAATTCGTTGTGGCAGTTTGATAGCACGATAATGAAGGTATTACCGTTGAGTAAGGGTCTGATGAAAAAACATAAAAAAATAGCCATTATTGGTGAATGCATGATTGAGTTGAGCGGTAAGCCGTTTGAATCTCAACAACAGAACTTTGGTGGTGATTCACTTAATACTGCAGTTTATCTCTCGCGCTTACAGCCGAGTGTTTCAGTGCAATATATGACAGGCTTAGGTGTTGACCAATATAGTCAATCGATGCTCTCTGCTTGGCGTAATGAAGGAATAGATACCAGCTTAGTAACCTTAGATGAAACGAAGATCCCAGGATTGTATGCCATTGCGATTGATGCAACTGGCGAGCGTACATTTAGTTATTGGCGCAATGATTCTGCAGCACGTTATATGTGTGAACATGCACAGTTTGAGCTGAACATGGCCAGCTTAGTTGATGCCGATCTGATCTATCTATCGGGTATTTCGTTAGCCATTTTGCCTGATAGTAGTAAGCTAAAATTATTGGCGTCATTAGCTACGTTAAAGCAAGCTGGGGTTAAAATCGCAGTTGACTCTAATTACCGTCCACGATTATGGCAAAGCCCTGCACATGCTCAGCAGTGGCTAGATAAACTCTATCAGTTGAGTGATATAGCGCTGGTAACAGGGGATGATGAAGACCTGCTGTTAGGCACTCAAAATACTGAGGCGACAGTTATAGCGAAACGTTTGCATAACTTTGGTATTGAACAGGTTGTGGTGAAGCTAGGCAGTGCAGGTGCGATGTGGTCACATGCAGGTCAACAAGGCACAGTTACAACAAATAAAATAGAGCTGGTTGTTGATACCACAGCGGCTGGCGATTCATTTAACGCGGCGTATCTTGCTGCTTGGTGTGCAGAACAGTCAATGGCGGATTGCTGTGACTGGGGCAATGGTCTTGCTGGTCAAGTCATTCAATATAAAGGCGCTGTAATACCGACAGAATTTATGCAACATTTAATTACTAGAATGAGAATTGAAAATGATAAATAATGAATTAATTGATAAATTATCAGCATTGGCTGTAATGCCTGTTATCCAAATTGAAAATGCAGATGACGCAGTAAAGTTAGTCGAAGTATTATCTGAGAACGGCTTGCCTGCAGCAGAAATTACGTTCCGTAGCGCTGCCGCTGCTGAATCTATTCGTCGCATCCGCGCAGCTTTCCCTGATGTGATTTTATGCGCTGGTACAATATTAACAATTGCACAAGTTGATGAAGCCGTAGCTGCGGGTGCCGATTTTATTATTAGTCCTGGGTTTAATCCAACAACAGTGAATTACTGTATTGAAAATGGCATTAAAATTATCCCTGGTATTAATAACCCAAGTCAAATTGAGCAAGCATTAGAGCTTGGTATTAACGTGGTTAAATTCTTCCCTGCAGAAGCATCGGGTGGCGTTAATATGGTAAAAGCATTAGTTGGACCTTATAGCCAAATTAAACTTATGCCAACAGGCGGTATCAAACCATCGAATGTAATGGAATACCTTGCTGTACCACAAGTTGTTGCGTGTGGCGGTAGCTGGATCGCAACGACTGCGGCTATTCGTGACCATGACTGGGATACGATTGCGAAGAATGCGGTTGATACTTGCAAGCTGGTTAAAGCATAAGGTGGCATGATGAACCCTCAAATTGAAAAACACGTTGCGGTATTATTAGCTGACGGATTTGAAGAAGGTGAAGCGGTTGTTTTCATTGATATCATGCGTCGTTTAGACATTAAAGTTGATGTACTTTCTTGTATGGAAACAACGGCATTAGAGACGTATTTTGAAACCCGTATCAGTGCAGACTATACGCTTGCTGAAAAACAAGCGCAGACTTATGATGCGATCATGATGCCTGGAGGACCGAAAGGTACAGACAATTTATCTGCAAATTCGATGGTGATTGACTTTATTAAGCGTCACATGAAAGAAGATAAATATATTTGTGCATTATGCTCGTCGGGTGCGAAGGTTCTGGCTGCAAATAACCTATTGGGTAAACATAAATATACCACGGGTGGCGGTTTGCATAAGAAATTTGCAGATGGTCAATTTGTGGATAAAAAAGTGGTTGTTGACGGTCAATTCATCTCAGGCAAAGGTCTGGGGGTGAGTTTTGATTTTGCCTTTACTGTCGCTAAAATGGTACTTGCAGAGAACCAAGAAAAAGTTTACTGGCAAGCAGACCATATCTATCTAGACACCGAATTTTAACTACTTAATTAACAATTTTCAGGGTTAATTAAGTACTAATCATACTCCAATAAGTTAAAGCCTAAACCTATGTTTAGGCTTTTTTATTGGTTAATTTAGCTGTTATCTTACGTGCGGATTGGTTCTTTTTTGATGACCGATCGTTGACGTTGGTCCATGCCCAGGGAAGAATACGGTTTCTTCTGGTAATGTCCATAACTGGCCTTTGATCGCCGTCATTAAGGTATTAAAGCAGCCTTGTGGAAAATCAGTACGACCTATAGATCCACTGAATAATACATCACCGACAATAACTTGTTTAGTCTCTACGTGATTAAATACCACATGACCAGGAGTATGCCCTGGTGTGTGGAGTGCAGTTAATTGCTGGTTACCAAATGTAATGATATCGCCGTGTTCTAGCCAGCGCTGTGGTTCAAATGGCGGTACTTCTGGAAAACCAAACATTTGTCCTTGCATCGGTAATTGATCTAACCAAAATTTGTCGGCAATATGTGGGCCTTCAATTGATACCTGTAATGCTTCTGCAAGAGCTTCAGTGCCGCCAACGTGATCCATATGACCATGGGTTAGCAAGATCTTCTCTACTTCTACACCGTGTTTTTTTACTTGGCTAAGAATCTTATCAATGTCCCCACCGGGGTCAACGATCGCGGCTTTCTTGGTTTCAGGGCAGATTAATAGACTGCAATTTTGTTCAAAAGGCGTAACTGGAATGACTTTAACTTGCATTGCTTATCTCTCTTGGCTAGATAGTCGTGTTTGTTTAGCTATATATAGTTGCGCTAGTTTACCGATTTGTAAGACAAGAGTATATGGTCTAAGTTGTTACGGTATTGTTAAGTTATGATCTGGGTCAAAACAGATTTTTGACTGCTAGTTATCATAACCATTGTTATTTCTATCCTGTTAACGGAATTATTATGTATCCATTATTGCTGAAAGCGCATCTTGCGTTACTCTTGATTAGCTTGTTAAGTTTTGCATTACGTACATTTTGGGCGATTAAAGGTTCAGAATATATTAACAATGTAATTTTATTTAAGATCCATAAAGTGCTGAACTTAGTGCTTATTTTGTCTGGTTTTGCGTTGTGCGTGGCGATTAATCAATATCCATTTATTGATGCTTGGGTCACAGAGAAGTTCGTGCTGTTATTTGTTTACGTTGGCTTTGCGATGTTAGCGTTTAAACCTAAGATGAATTTAAAAATACGCCAGTTCTGCATCGCGGTGACGATGTTATTTTTTGTGACTATTTTTTATATCGCTAAAACTAAAGTGGCGATATTTATCTAGCGGCTGAATTTTGTTGTCGAGGGATATCGATCATGCATAAGAATAATGGCACCTGTTTAGGTGCCATTTTTATTGAGGTGTGGTTGTGCTGTTATTTATACTGAGGTTTTAACCTGACTTTTAGCGGCTTTTTTCTTGCTCACGAAATGATGGCCAAGTACCGAGGTAAATAATAGCCATGCGAGTATTAATAACGGGGTATTACCATAACGGTTAAACGGTGTTGTGCCTTGATAAGGTGCTACTTGTGCGCGTAATACTGCTTTTTCGAATTGCGGTATGCGGCCAAGTTCTTGACCTTGAGCATCGTATATCGCGGTAATACCGGTATTGGTACTGCGGATCACCGGGCGTTGGAATTCAAATGCCCGCATACGTGCGATCTCTAAATGTTGATTAGGACCAATCGAAGTACCAAACCAAGCATCGTTACTTACCGTTAAAATAAAGCCGGTATCAGGCGTTACCGTTTTCACTAAGGTTTGGTTGAACGCAATTTCATAGCAAATTGCGGTGGCAATATGGACATTACTGGCGGCTAAGTTTAATTGTTCTTCACCACCACGCTGGAATGAGGACATAGGCAAGTTGAAGAGTGGTGCTATGGGTCTTAACAGATCTTCAAATGGCACGAACTCACCAATCGGTAACAATTTATTCTTGTAATAACGGTCATTCACTGGCGAGTGATTGGCATCTTGTTCGGGTTGGCCCAGTACGATCACCGCATTGTAATATTCATCGATATCGTCCACACGTTGGTAGTTAATAATACCGGTAATAAGCGTGGTATTCGTTTCGCGCATTAATTCTGCTACATAATCTAAATAGCTTTTAATTTGAAATTCTAATGCTGGAATAGCCGACTCTGGCCAGATGATAATATCAGCATCGGTATTATCTAAACTGAGCGTTAAGTATTCATTGAGAATATCCGCGCGTTTTTCTGGTAACCATTTTTCATCTTGATCGGTATTACCTTGTACTAAGGCTATTGATTTAACGGCTTCTGGTGTGGTCCATTGCAGGCCTTTTAAAGACATGGCTGAGCTCACGATAATAGCAACCACAATCACAGGTAGCACGAACTTACGTTCACGGAAAGCATAGTATAAGCTGGCGGTAATTAAGCAGACTGCGAGTGTGATGCCTTCAACACCGAGTATTGGCGCGAAACTAACGAGTGGGTTATCCATTTGGCTATAACCAAACTGTAGCCATGGAAAGCCGGTCATCACCCAACCGCGTAACCAATCGGTAATTAACCACATTGCCGGGAAAGCCACAAAGTAGCGCAGTAATGATGAGTGTGAGGTAAAGCGATTAAGCAGATACGCGCAAAGTGCTGGGTATATAGCAAGATAAGCACATAATAGTACGACCAGTAATACCGCCACTGGGATTGGTAACCCACCAAAGTCTAAGATACTGACAGCAACCCAATGGATGCCGGCAATGAAGAAACCGAGTCCCCACAGAAAACCATATCCAGCGGCGTGTTTTGCTGATTTATTGTCGAGAATAAAGAGTAGGCAAAATAATGAAACGTATAAGCTAATGCTGTAATCAAACGGGGCAAAAGCAAACACGCTAAGTGCGCCAGTCAGTGGCGCACTTATTTTATGAATCAGTGATTTGATAGGTTATTCCTTGGTGCGATTTACAGCGACAAGCGGAGTAACCTGTCACTGTGACGGTTAAGCGGATTCAGCTAAGCGATCCTGCTGTGCTTCAGGTACCTTCACTTGCAATTGAATGATACGACGGCGGTCAGCAGAAATGACTTTAAATTGGAAACCGTCAACAGTGATGATTTCACCTTGCTCTGGTAAATGACCAAATGCATGGGCAATCATACCGCCAATGGTATCCACTTCGTCATCGTTAAAGCTTGATGAGAAGTAATCATTAAAATCATCAACGGGTGTTAATGCTTGTACTGAGAATACACTTTTATTAATACGACGAATATCTTCTTGTGCTGACTCGTCTTCATCGAATTCGTCTTCAATCTCACCAACGATCTCTTCGAGAATATCTTCAATGGTAACAAGGCCTGATACACCACCAAATTCATCGACCACAACGGCCATATGATAGCGTTCAGAACGGAACTCTTTGAGGAGTTTATCAACACGTTTACTTTCTGGTACAACAACTGCTGGGCGTAATATTGATGACAATTCAAAATCATCTGATTTTCCAGCAAACACAAATTTAAGCAGATCTTTGGCTAACAAGATCCCTTCAATATGATCTTTATCTTCATTGACGACTGGAAAGCGCGAGTGCGCAGAGTCAATCATAATCGGTAAAAATTGATCTACCCCTTGGCTCTTATCGATAGTAATCATCTGTGAGCGTGGGATCATAATGTCGCGTACTTTCAGTCCTGAGACTTCGAGCACACCTTCAATCATATCCTTTGTGTCCTGATCGATCAGTTCGCGATTTTCTGCATCCTGGATAACTTCTACAAGCTCTTCTCTGTTTTTCGGCTCACCTTGGAATAATTGAGAGAATTTCTCAAAAAAACCTTTTTTTGATGAACCGCTTGTCGAGTGAGGTTTGTCGTCGTTCATAGTTTGTTGTACCTAAGTTAAGTAAGGTTAATGGTATTAATATTACTTTTCAGTAATATAGGGGTCTTCAAATTCGAGTTTTAGCATAATTTCGGTTTCTAAAGCTTCCATTTCGTCGGCTTCTTCATCGATAATATGATCATAGCCGAGTAAATGTAAAGTTCCATGAATAACCATGTGCGCCCAATGTGCGGTCAGCGGCTTTTGTTGTTCAAGCGCTTCACGCTCAACAACTTGTTTGCAGATGATTAAATCACCAAGCAGGTCTAATTCAATGCCTTCTGGAACTTCGAATGGAAACGACAGTACGTTAGTAGGTTTGTCTTTGCCACGGTAATCGCTATTTAATTGTTGGCTTTCTGCGTTGTCAACAATGCGTATAGTCACTTCGGCGCTCTCTTGAAACAGTTTAACCGCCGCATTTAGCCAAGTTGTAAATTGCAGTTCTGTTGGTAATTGCTGTTCATCTTCAGTCGCAATCTGTAAATCTAACGTGGTAGTCATTGGTCTTTATCCTTACGGGCAATGCTATTTTCAAAATTTTCATAAGCATCGACAATTTTTGCTACAACAGGGTGGCGCACCACATCATTGGAAATGAAAGTATTAAAACTAATGTCGGTTACTGGTTCAAGTACAGCCATTGCATGGCGCAAGCCAGAGGTAATGTGTTTGGGTAAATCGACTTGAGTTATATCGCCAGTTATTACCGTTTTGGAATTAAAGCCAATACGGGTTAAAAACATTTTCATTTGTTCAATGGTGGTGTTTTGGCTCTCATCTAAAATAATAAATGCATCATTGAGTGTACGACCACGCATATAGGCAAGTGGTGCAATTTCTATGACATTACGCTCAATTAAACGTTCCACTTTTTCAAAACCTAGCATCTCAAATAACGCGTCATATAATGGCCGTAAGTAAGGGTCAACTTTCTGGCTTAAATCGCCTGGTAGAAAACCTAACTTTTCGCCAGCTTCAACAGCGGGGCGAGTCAGTAATATACGACGCACTTCTTGACGTTCTAACGCATCCACGGCAGCGGCTACAGCTAGATAGGTTTTACCTGTACCTGCAGGGCCAATACCAAAGGTAATATCATGGGTTAAAATATTGGCAATGTAATTGGCTTGATTGTCACCACGCGGTTTAATTGTGCCGCGTTTGGTTTTAATCACAGTATCAAAGCTGGCTACTTGCTGTTTTGATTCCGGTTCAGGGTCGAGCAATCGGCATGCCTGGATTGCTAAGTGGATCTTTTCGGGCTCAATGTCAGTTACTTGGCCTTTTACTGGCTGGGTTTCAACATAAAGGTCACGAAGAATATCCATGCAACTGTGGGCATTAACTGGATTACCGGTAATATGGAATTGATTATTTTGA
>NZ_JASJHF010000273.1:0-4997 GCF_033791185.1 Moritella sp.
ATGATTAACCACTTTAGTGTACTGGGCATTAAGCCGAGTGCCAATGAAGACGACGTAAAGAAAGCCTACAAACGTCTATCGAATCGGTTTCACCCTGATAAATTACTCGGCGCATCTGACGATGAAAAAGTACACGCGGAAGCCCAATTACAACGAGTAAGAAATGCGTATGAAGTGCTTTCAGACCCGAAGCTTAAACGCGAATTTGTAAAGAATTTTAGTAACGTTATTGTGACCGACCCTGCAGCCGCTATGCGCGAGCTGTGGGATCAATTTTATCCTATTAGTTAATTGCTGAGCACCCATGACAAAAGCACTCGATCTCTCACGTATTGATGAATTAAAAGAAAATGCATACAGCAATATCGAATCTTACAACGATCCCGATACTCCCAATGCACTTGCAGAATTTACTAGCCAAATTAAAGCGGTGTTACTGGCAGACCCTAAGTTACTCGATTCTGTACCTGAGTACCTGCCTATTGCGCTGTATGAACAAGTTAAATTTCCATCTGAAGCAAAGCTTAAATGGGCGCATTGGATCAAAGAAGGTATCCAGCCAGAGTGGGATGATTTTAAAACGACGGTCGCTTTTAATAAGCCAGACTTACCGCTTGTTTTAGCTGTACGTGCTCACTCTGAAACCTTATTAATAGAAAGCTGTATCGTTCTGTTTTTATTGTCGAATGACAATGTAGCAACGTCTACAAGTAAAGAAAAAGATGATAGCGACTATGATGAGGAAGAAGAAGGTTATTACGATCAATTTGATGAGGAAGAGGACGAGCTATAATGAACAGCTTAATTGAAACTGCCGTAATAGAAATCAAACAATTGGCAGATGTAGAACCTCAACAAGCAAGTAAAAAGTTTGAGTTGATGGCAAGCACCATGACTGATGACGTTTTGGTTGAAGTGATCGAAAACATGGATATCGTGACGTTAACACAGATAAACAGTCACCATGATATCTCTTGCCCTTCTATCATGTCAGAGCTAATGACCCCTGAACAGATCCGCGATATTGTTTGCCAACAACCGCTATATTGGGAAGAAAAAGTTAAGAACAACGCTGATGAATTGATCCAGCATACCTTTGATTTTTTAACTTATCTTATCCGTATTCAAGATAGCGAAGCGAAACAAGCGGCGATTTTAGAATGTATTGCTGAAGACCAAGCGGGTCTTTTTTATCTGTCGATCCCGTTTATTGAATATCTATTAGCGCCAAAGGCAGAAGCTGATCGCCACAGCCACATCACAGATAACTTTGATGACGAAGATGATGGCGAAACTGTCGGTTATACCGATCGTAGTGCAGAAGAAGATGCACACAGCTTGAGCATTGATGATCCGCGCAGTTTATTAGCCTTGATCCGTGAACTCGCGCCAGAAGTTGAAAAATCAATTAAGAATTTACTGCGTAGTGAAAACTCAAGCTGGGTAGCGATCATTGACAGTTTCGTTAATGAATTAGTACTGCAAGCAAAAGAAAAAAACCAAGTTGATGATGAATACGCTGAAGTTGATGACATGTTTAGTTTTCTTGATTAAGGACCCCACGAATGCAAATTGTACTAAGAGACAGCAATCAAGGGCCTTTTTTAAGTAAAGTCTTAGCTTATGGTCAAGCTGAAGCGCTATTAACTGAAGCACAACTAGCCCAGGTTAAAAGCAAAGCGGTGCTGATGAGCCTTAAACTAGCAGACAAATTTTATAATAAACATAAGATGCATCTACTAGAAAATGCTGCTTTTGATGTGATCGGTGTAGCTAGCTTAGGATTAATGTCGTTGAGTAATCACGATCTTCCGCAAGCGCTTAGACTACTTCTGACACCAAACGGGATTGTCACTTCCTTCCAGAAAGGTTGGAGCATGCTCAGTAGTGTCAGTAAGTACAAGCTAAACGATAAGTCCGTATATGGCGACATTGACCCAAGTTTACTTGATAAAGTATCAACACCAAGTGATGCCGATGAATGGCTAGGCTGGCAGAGCTATCAAGACGCGCTGTTAGACTTTAATCGTGAAGAATCGATAGTGTGTTTACTTAAGCAGTTTTATGTGCAATCAAGTTACGATCCTTTGGATTGTTTGAGCCTTGAGAACGTATTTGCTGAAGTCGTGCTGTATCGCCTATGTTTTGGCCCAGTTAAAGTCAAACAAGATCTCAAGCAACGCATCGCACGCATTGAACTTGAAGAAGTTTGGTTCTCGACTGAGCATATTGAGCAACAAATTACGCTTACGTTGTCAGAGATGCCAACCCAGCTTGCCGAGACAATTAAACTTGACCAAGGTAAGTACTTTACCACGGGTTTATTACGCACATTAACGTTTGCTAAAATCTATCGAGAACAACGCTTGAAAGATGTTAGCCCTGAGCGATTAGAGCAGTTGGAATATAAAGAAGGACTAACAGGTTTGTTAGGCTGGCCTGTCTATATCGTGATGTAGTGGACTGAATAGTTTAACTTCAATTCGTTATATACATTACACAAGTGAATTTCAGCTTACTTGTGTAATGTATGACAACAGCCAGTAATTTCTTGTTATTAACCCGCTTGCTCCAATGCTTGACTAACATCAGCGATGATATCATCAATATGTTCAATACCAACTGATATACGAATAAGGTCTTCCGACACACCTGCTTGCGCTAATTCTTCAGCATCAAGCTGTCTATGCGTGGTTGACGCAGGGTGACAAGCTAATGACTTTGCATCGCCAATATTGACTAATCGTAAAATCATCTGCAACGCATCAATAAAGCGTCCACCTGCTTCTTTACCACCCCCGGCCAATTCAGATTTAATACCAAAACTAATAATACCGGAAGCTTTACCGCCTGTGATCTTATGGCAGTTATCTTGGTAAGGACTATTCTCAAGAGCCGCGTAATTTACCCAACTCACTTTCGGGTGCTGCTCAAGGTATTCAGCCAAGGTTAATGCATTACTACAATGGCGTTCCATTCTGAGTGCCAGAGTTTCTAACCCTTGCATCAACAAAAAGGCACTTTGTGGAGCCAGTGCTGCACCGGTATTTCTCAGTGGCACAACACGACAACGTCCAATAAAGGCTGCAGGGCCAAATGCTTCGGTATAAATAACACCATGGTAAGATGCATCAGGTTCATTTAATAAAGCAAAGCGTTTAGGTTGTGCCGCCCAGTCAAACTTGCCCGAATCAACAATCGCGCCACCAATAGTGGTACCGTGTCCACCGATGTATTTAGTCAGAGAATGAATAACAATATCGGCACCATGTTCAAACGGTCTACATAACACAGGGGTCGCGACCGTATTATCAACCATTAGTGGTACGCCATGTTTATGCGCTATTTCAGCTAAGCGTTGTAAGTCAACAATATTACCAGCAGGGTTACCAATTGATTCACAAAATAGTGCTTTGGTATTTTCATCTATAAGCGCTTCTAAGCCTGCAAAATCGTCAAATGCAGCCATACGTACATCTACGCCCTGACGTGGCAAGGTGTGAGCAAATAGATTGTAAGTACCGCCATAAAGTTGGCTAGTGCTAACAATATTATCACCTACTTTTGTCAGAGCCTGAATTGCATATGTAATTGCAGCCATACCAGATGCAACAGCTAAAGCACCAATACCGCCTTCTATTGCTGCTAAGCGTTGCTCTAGTACATTCGTGGTTGGATTCATGATACGAGTATAAATATTGCCAGGCACTTTTAAGTCAAACAAATCAGCACCATGCTGGGTATCATCAAATGTATATGATGTTGTTTGATAGATAGGTACTGCGGCAGCTTTGGTAGTAGCTTCTGATTCATATCCGTGATGAAGTGCCAATGACTCAAGTTTCATGTTGATCAATCCTATTCCTTTTGAATGAATTATTAACATATCAAATAGCCATCTAAATGTCTAAAAGTTTTTATATGCCTTTACATTAAATTAAGGCGATCACATCAAAACCGTCCTATATACGCTCTACCGATCAAAGCTTCATCCTTGCTGAGTAGATACTCATTGATAGAACCGAGCACCGATGGTTTGATCTCTTTCAGCAATCCTTTTATCGGCAGTAAATTAGACGCATGAGTACCATCAACATATAAATCAGGTAGATCAAGATGTTCCAGCAATGTCTTCATCTCTTCCAGAACTTGGTAAGGGTCAAGTAGCTTAAAGTCACCTTTGCTCTGCTGATTAAACAATACCGTTCCTTCGATTGGCACCGTTGTCAGTGTACCCAGAAGCTGAGGCTGCATTCGATTAATTAACTCAGCGGTTTTTTTAGCGTGCAGCTGCGAGCGCTGTCCACTACCTCCCAGACCAATCATCACCATTGCAACTAATTTGATACCAGCTTGAACAATACTGCTACCAGCTTTAAGCATCTCTTCCGCGGTAACGCCTTTACGTACCGCACTTAGCACCTCATCAGCGCCAGACTCCACGCCCAAATAGGTCATGGTTAAACCCGCTTCTTTTAACTGCTTTAACTCTTCCTCAGTTTTGCTCAGCGTACTTTGCGGACCAGCATAGGTACTTACATGATTTAGCTTCGGAAACACTGCGTAAAGTTCAGACAAGATCTCCACCAGCATCTCTGTAGGTAATGAAATCGCATCACCATCGCTTAAAAACACTTTTTTCACGCTTGAACCATACGCACTTTTGGCCATCTGAATATCTTCTTTAAGCGCTTCGATAGTCCTAACCTGATAACGTACGTCTTTATACATCGCGCAATAGGTACATTTATTGTATGAACAGCCGATAGTGCATTGTAAAATGTATGCATCATGTTCTGGTGGTGGTCGGTATATATTGCCTTGGTATCTCATTTAACACCTCTTATTTGTCTTATATTTTAGCGTTAATTAATATTGATATAATTGCTGCCAGAATCGTTATAAAAAGTAGCCATAAACTGTCATACAGCTACTTTTACAACTTTTAACTTTTAACTTTTAACTTTTAACTATTTTGCAAGCTCAGCGGCTGTATC
>NZ_JASJHF010000274.1:0-11438 GCF_033791185.1 Moritella sp.
AAGTATAAATAGGTGAGTATCTCTGGCTGATATAGATACAGATACAGGTACAGAATAATTACCGGATAAAACTAAATCCAATACTAATTTAAATTGCGAACAACGATGTGAACATTGGATTAATCAAAAAAATAACGAACAAAGTATTAAGCCCGCTCATCTTTGGCTGTTTCCATCACCACCAGCGTGGTAATTGAATTTACTTGTGGGATCTCACCAAGTACATCGGAGTGAAAGCGTTTATAAGCCGTAAGATCGGCCGTTTCGACCCGCAACAGATATTCGCTGGCACCTGTCACATTGTGGCACTCGGTCACCTGCTTCACATCCATGATTTGTTCTTCAAAGCCATGCTGTGATTTTTTACTGTGACTAGACAGACCAATCGTGACGTAAGCGATAAAACCAATACCCAGTTTTTTAGCATTAAGCGCAGCGCGATAACCCTGAATAACGTCGCTGCGTTCGAGCTCTTGTACACGCCGTAATGTCGCAGAAGCAGATAACCCGATCCTTTCTGCAAGCTCGACATTAGACAACCTGCCGTTTAATTTCAGCTCACGCAAGATCCTTTCGTCAAACCTATCCATAACCACCATTCCTTGTGTATTTTAATCATTTTCAATAAATATAGGCACAAAATTTACCGCATACTCGCTTAAAATACAACTAAACATAATAACTCTAAACAACAATCGACCTTAACAACTAAAATGGATATGAAATGGAATATCAACAACTTATAGCATTAATAACATTTGCCTTTGTTTCTACTGTATCACCAGGACCTAACAATATTATGCTAATGACCTCAGGTGCAAATGTCGGATTTATGCGCACACTACCGCACATGCTGGGGATTATTATTGGATTCAGTATGATGGTCATCTTAGTAGGTTTTGGCTTAATGGGATTATTTACCGCCTATCCAATTGTGCAACAAACATTGCGTATCATTAGCATGATTTACCTGGTTTATTTAGCGATTAAGATAGCCAAAAGTAAAGCAATGACAAGCGCAGCATCTGATTACCAACCAATGACATTCCTTGCGGCGGCAAGCTTTCAATGGATAAACCCAAAAGCATGGACAATGGCATTAACCGCAATAAGTGTTTACGCTTCATCGACTGCACAACAAGATATTTTGTTGGTGTCGTTAATCTTTGGATTGGTGAATGTACCGTCAGTAAGTCTATGGACGACAGCAGGCAAAAAACTACAAACAATATTACAAGTGCCACACCGAATTAAAATGTTTAACTACTGTATGGCAGGATTGTTGATCGCATCGATTCTACCTATGGTTTGATTTTATAGGCGGGGAGAAAAGTACAGGTCTCTGAGATGAAAATATTAAGTGGACACAACTAGCACATTCAAGTGCCAGTTGTGTCCACTTATGGCGAGTCTAATTAATCTTACGGAAAAAGATATCAGAACTGCCATTGTCATCGTCCTGTATCAGATTGCTAGCTAAAGAAGTAAAAGCCACGTAGTGACCGTCAGCACTGATTGAAGATTCAATACTGTCTGCGTTCCCTTGACCACCGTCAATGGCGACGATAATCTTCTCGGAACTGCATGCAGACAAAAAAGTTGCGCATAGTCCGAGCAGCAGCGTCCTCCAAGCAGCAATCCGTAAGGTGGATATGTTCATCATCCCCCCCCTTTTGATGATAGGGCTTAGATGTTGAGTATAGGAAAGATAAGGATCCAGTCAATGTTGGTTAAAACAAGGTAGCTCCTCTAATGAAGGTTTATAGCTAGTCATTATTATGCCAATCTATAGGATATAGAAATAATAATGACCAATTTAAAACCCAAGGAACCCGCTCATGACTTACGATGAATTCAATAAATTTTGCGGTTCACTAGCAGCAACCACCTATGTGATGCAGTGGAACAATTCGCATGTCTGGAAGATTGGCGCTAAGGTTTTTGCGATAGGTGGTTTAGGCAAAGATAATCAGCCCGCGTTTATTTTTAAAACCTCAGATCTTAACTTTGATTTTTTAAGTGATCAGCCAGGTTATAAACCAGCCCCCTACTTTGCCTCCCGTGGCATGAAATGGATACAACACTACGACAGTTCAGTACAAACTGACGAAGAATTAACGTATTACCTTAAAGAATCCTATCGAATTGTGTCGTTAGGTCTCACAAAAAAATTGCAAAAACAGCTAAACTTAAATCAAACGCAAGCACAATAATTTACTCAAAATCGCCAAAGTGGAAAATTAATCATCTGGATAATTTAACTAAACAGGTTCAGAATTATCCAACTGATTAATTAATGATGGTGTAGACATGGATCATAACGATACTGAAGATGATAACAAAGGCGAAACCGAAGTTCGTAATATAGGCAGGCCAACAAAATCTTCCGACAGCAATATTCGCCAACATCTAATGACAGTGGCATTTGATCTCTTTGCCAAACATGAATATAACCAAGTCAGCACCCGTAAGGTGGCGGCGGCAGCCAATACCACTCCCGCGATGATCCGCTATTACTTTCAGAATAAAGAAGGTTTATTTCACGCTGCCATGTCGCAATATCGTCAGCCAATGTTAGACATTTTTAAACGTTATGTTGCTAAACCACAAGTACAGCACCTGCATGATATATTTTTGCTGTACTACACCACCATGCAAGAAAATAAAAGCTTACACCATATCGTCAGACGTAACATGACCAGCAATGATAATCCGCAAATTAAAGCGCATATTATTCAAGAAGGACCACAACAGTCCTTCAGATTAATTAAAAATATGTTCACAAAACTGCAGGCCCAAGGCGACATAAAACCGGAGTTTGATCCAGAAATGTTAACCGTACAAATGCTCAGTTTATGCATCTTTCCTTGTGCATTTAAGCCTTTGATTCAACAGTTAACAACAACCGCTATCGACACACAGTTTTACCGTCAATTAGCACAACAAAACTTCACCTTATTAATCAACTCAATTACGACGGAGCAATACAATGAAGAAATCTAAACTACTGTGGCTACCAATCGGCGTTGCTACAGGGTTAGGTATCATGGCGATCAATAATGCCATCATGAAAAAAGACGTTGTATTAGAAGTAATTGAGCCTGCACAAAGCGTCTATGTGAGTCATATCCAAACGCAGCATATTGCCCCTGCGGTAAAAGGCTACGGTAATGTGGTGGCTAAAAATAAGTGGCAAGCCATTTCCGAAGTGAACGGTAAGGTAATTTATAAAAACCACAAATTACAACGTGGTACCTTCATCAATGGCGGGGTCGAATTAATCCGTATCGATCCTACCTCTTACCAATTGAATCTCAATACCGCACAGGCCAATTTAGACAATATTAACTCTGAAGTTGAAAAACTTGATATTGAAAAGCAACGCCTGACACGTTCATACCAAGTCGAACAGAAAACCCTCGCCCTCGAAGAAAAAGAATATCAGCGTAATATCAAACTGAATAAAAAAGGCACCATCTCGGCATCCAGTTTAGAGCAACAAGAGCGAGTGTTATACAATACCCAGCTACAGTTAAATGATTTAAAAGCCCAAGTAAAACAAATACCGGCATTAAGGCGCTCCCTTGAAGCACAAATATCGCAAGCGCAAAGCCAAATAGATCAAGCCAAACTCGATTTAGAACACACCATCATTACCATGCCGTTTGATGGTCGTATTATTGATGTTAGCGCTGAGCTGCAACAATTTGTGTCCACGGGCAGCAGTCTAATTTTAGCCCATGACGTATCCAAGCTAGAGGTGGAAGCAAAAATGCCCACCAGCCAACTTAGCCGTTTAATACACAGTTTGAAACAAGACCGCGAAATACTGGATAATCTCAACGCAGTACCCGATATTGCCATTGCCAATTTAAGCGCACAGATCACTTTGCGTAGCTCATCATCAGAAACCCACTGGCAAGGTAGAGTCACCCGTATTTTAGGTGAAATAGATGCCCGTTTAGGCACCGCAGGTTTAGTCGTTGAAGCTGACTTTGATTTCCTTGAATTCATAAAACGTAATGATCCCAATGACAGCCCGATTATCTCGGGCATGTTTGTTGAAGTGACCGTCAATGGACAAGCATTACCGCAATTAACCGTGCCACTACAAGCGTTGCATAACAATCGTTTATATCTAATCGATGAAGATAATAGGCTGCAACTACAAGAGGTTGAAGTGTTGTTTATTCGTGACCAGATAGCAGCAATTAAAGCCCCAGGTCTTAAAGCTGGTCAGCAAATTGTATTATCCGATATTATCCCTGTTGCCAATGGCTTAAAGCTAGCGCCAACAGTATGGACTGAGGATAAATAACAATGATCCAATTCTTTACCAAGCACCCTACGGCTGCCAATTTAATCATGGTAATGTTTCTCGCCTTAGGCGCGATCACACTGCCAGATATGAAACGAGAGACCTTCCCCGACTTCTCGGTAACCATAGCGCAAATTACCGTGCCCTATCCTGGCGCCAGCCCAGAGGATGTCGAACAAGCCATTTGTTTGCCCATTGAAGATGCCCTTGATGGTATCAATAACCTTAAAAAACTAACCTGTAGTGCCAGTGAAGGCGTGGCAATCACAACGGCTGAAATGACCCATGATGGTAATGGCACCACCTTTATTTCGGATATTAAAACCGAAGTGGATGCCATTGACCAGTTCCCCGAAGAAGCTGAAACTACAATAGTAAAACAGCTGATGACTTACGATGATGTCGTCAGTTTAGTGATTTACAGTGACATGGAGAAACAAGAACTTAAGCTGTATGCCGAAGATGTGAAACGTCGTTTAAAACGCTTAAAAGGCATAGCTCAAGTTGAAATTAACGGTTTCTCTGATCCGCAACTACGAGTTGAGCTCGACCTGCTGGCATTGCGTCAACTCAACGTCTCCGTGCAGGATGTCGCCACTCAAATCGGCAAACAAAATGTGAAGATGCCCAGTGGTAATTTAAATACCCCAAGTAGTACCATTTTACTGCGTTTTGATGCCCAACGTTATACCCCGCGAGAACTGGGTGACATCATTGTATTGAGTAATGAAGATGGTAGTAAAATACAGTTAAAAGACATCGCCACCATCACTCAACGGTTTGAATTAGACGAATCTAAGATAACGGTCAATGGTAAACAAGGCACCATGCTCGATATCAAAAAATCGAAAGCCGATGATTCTCTTAATGTGCTTGAAGAAGTGCAGCAGTTTATTGAAGATGAAAAACTTAAAACACCTGATAGTATCGAATTCTCTCTCACCAAAGACATGGCATCCGTAGCCAAAGATCGTCTCGATCTGTTGCTGTCAAACGGTTGGCAGGGTTTCATCTTGGTATTCTTAGTCATGTGGTTATTCTTCCCTTGGCGTTATGCAATATGGGTGGCGATGGGCTTACCGGTTTCTTTCCTTGCCAGCATGTATGTACTGTCATTGGTGGGGATCAGCTTAAACCTGATGTCGATGGTGGCACTGTTAGTCGCGATCGGACTCTTGATGGATGATGCCATTGTGCTATCCGAAAGTGTCGCCCATGAATTATCCAAAACGGAAGACAAACTAGCTGGGATCGTAAAAGGGGTAAACCGAGTTAAAAATGGCGTTTTCTCCTCCTTCTTAACCACAGTGGCTATCTTTGGTTCACTGGCATTTCTTGAAGGTGACATGGGTGAAGTACTTAAAGTGATCCCGATAACCTTAGTGATCACCTTGAGTGTGTCCTTAGTTGAAGCATTTTTAATCTTGCCACATCACCTTTATGCATCCGTTAAAGATGTTGATGACAGCATTGATGAAAACAGCTTTAAAGGCCGCTTTAACAACAAGTTTGAGCACTTTCAGTTTAATATGTTACCAAAAGTAATTGGCTTCGTGATCGACCGCCGCTATATAGTTACCGCCGGTATTATCGCCTTGTTTATTGGCACCATATCACTGGCGTCCAGTGGTTTGTTACGCTTTTCAGCCTTTCCCGAAGTGGAAGGAGACTGGGTTCAGATCACCGTGATGATGCCACCAGGCACCCCTTTAGAGAAAACGGATAACGTCGTATCTCGTATTAGCAATGATATCAAGATCACCAGTGCCAAGTTTGGCGAACAGCCCGATGGCGAATCGCTATTAAAATATATCACAGTACAAAGTGGTGAAAACTCCGATGCGGGAGAAAGCGGTGAACATGTCGCGACTATCTTTGTTGACCTACTGACATCAGAAAAGCGTGATACCCGTATGGCTGATTATTTAGGCTCATTACAACAACAAATTGGCACTATCCCGGGCGTAACCAACCTGATCATTCGTGAGCCAGCTATCGGTCCCGCTGGTCGTGCTATTGATATAGAACTCAGCCACCCAGATATTCAGACCTTGAAAGATGCCGGCAATGAATTGGGCAATTATCTATCCCAATTTAATGGTGTCAGCAACATTATTTCCAATCTGCGTGACGGCAAACCAGAACTGCGCATGTCATTACTGCCCGGTGCAGAAACCTTTGGTGTGACCGGACAAGATATTGCCATGCAATTGCGGGCAGCATTCTTTGGTATTACCGTCGATGAGTTACAGATTGATGGTGAAAATGTGGAGTTAGATGTGCGACTGGCCGAGCGTTTCCGTTCTGACCTAGCTTATTATGAAGATTTCCCGTTTACCTTAGCCGATGGTAGCCAAGTACCACTCGCCAGTATTGTAAAAGTAGAACCAGGGCGTGGTGTCAGTCAGCTAAACCGCATTAACAATATTCGCACTATGTCGTTAAAAGGTGACATCGACAAAGAAAAAGCCAATACCGTTGAATTAATGACCCAGATGAAAAAAGACTTTGTGCCGATCCTGACCCAGAAATACCCCGGTATTGAAGTGCGTCTTGGTGGTGAAGTTGAATCAACAGCAGAAACCGGCAACTCGATGATGAAGAGTTTCTCGATTGGTTTGTTCGTGGTATTTGCAATATTGAGTTTTCAGTTCCGCAGCTATGTTGAACCTGTCATTGTGATGCTCGCGATCCCGCTAGCGCTTATTGGCGTGTTCTGGGGTCACTTCATGTTGAATTATGATCTCACCATGCCGTCAATGCTGGGCTTTACCTCATTGGCTGGGATCGTGGTAAATAACTCCATCTTGCTGGTGCAGTTTATCAAAGAAAATTTAGCCATAAGTAATGACATTCGACAAGCGGCGATACATGCAACGACCAGCCGTATTCGTGCGATTTTAATCACTACAGCGACAACGGCAGCCGGACTGATGCCGATACTACTGGAACAAAGCATCCAAGCACAGGTTATCATCCCACTGGTTGTGGCGCTGATTTTTGGCTTACTCGCATCGACCTTGTTGATCATTCTCATCTTGCCAGCCTTCTATGGCATCTTAGATGACTTTGGCTTAACTGAGCGCCATAAAGAAGCATAAATGCCTATTGGACAACCATACTATTAATCGAGCCTTCGGGTAAGACTAATAGTATGGTTACTTTATATTTCCGCTTTAACCGAGTGTTTGGCTAACGGTTCTGGTTTTGCTAACTTTTGCGATCTTGCTAATTTTTGGGGTTTTGCCAAATAGTAGCCCTGAAAATAATCCGCACCAGATTCCATACAGCGATCAAACACAGCTTTAGTCTCGATACCTTCAGCAATGGTCTTGGCGTTAATATCATGACCAATATTCACCGCGTGATGAAATTTGCTGTACTTAAATACCGCTAACAAATCGACAATGCTTTTATCGATTTTCAAATAATCAGGTTTAATACTTCTAACTCGCGCTTCTGTCGAATAAGCACTACCATAATCATCAATGGCGACTTCAATGCCAAAATCAGCGAGTTTCTGTATCCCATTCAATACCGATTCCAGATTGCGATCTTCAAACTCAATGATTTCATATACCAATTGCGTCGGTGATACGCCAATTTTTTGCAATCCGTTGATTAAAGTATTAACCGCAATTTCACTATTAGACAGGATCTCAAATATCACCGGCGTAACATTAATAAAGAGTTTTTTATCGTAATAGCAGGAACGAGAGAAGTTTAACATGTGGATAATGGCACAAATTAATGTCGCAATAACACTCTCTTCATCATTATCACTGATTGATTGGAAGTAATCATGGGGGTTAACCGTAGTACCATTAGTATCAAAAATTCTAGCTAGTGCTTCGACACCATATATATGACGCTCGCGATCAAAAATGGGTTGAAACACGCTGGTAAACGTTAAGCCTTGGTAAGTGATATAAGCACCATATTCGGCGTCCCGTTTGATAAGTTCGATAATATCTCTGTGAAGTAGTGCATAGTTTTTCATAAAGTCCATTTTACAGTACCGTATTCCCTATCAGCGATAAGCCTATTTTTATCAATAAAAAAACAATAACATGAAATAATGAACCGCCTGCTTAATGCTTACGCACCCTTACATTGGCGGGTGTTTTTACTTCATATTATGACGAACAGCACACCTCTTTGGTGTTAAAATAGCATGGATTTTAATATCAAATTACAGATACAAAAAAGCCAGGCACAAAATGCATCTGGCTTTTTAAAACAAAGATAAACATAATTAACTAAGCACAAATGCCAATGCTCGTTGTCACCTCATCAAACCAAGGTTGGCTTTCGCAGTCGAGTTCGGCATCAAACTTGCGTGCTAACATTGACTGTACTTTTTTAATCGCATCACTGGCAATCAATACTTTCTCGCCTGCAATATTATTGTTATTTAAAGCGAGTTCATTGGCATAATTCAACAAGTCTGCAGCAGATTCCAAATTAAACGAAGCTGTGTGTAAGATATCTAAGCTTGCTTGTGTATAGTTAGATGAGCGAATAAAGCTAATTTCTTGCTTTACGCGTGAGATAAGAGCCAAGCCATCTTTTATTAATATTTGAAATTCCACTGTTAGCCTCTCAATTAAATTTAAGTCTGCCGGATTATAGTCTCCATCCTCAATAAACCGATGTTGAATATAATTAAATTTTCGTTATAACAATGCAACTGGTCATAAAAAACAACATATGATTACAAATAGTAAGATAGCTGCTCAATTAGTAACTCGCCACTATTCATAGAAACTAAAATATAGGCAAAACCAGCGCGACCCTACTTGGATAATTATAGTTCAGTGAAGCATAGTTAGACTGAAAAACCATTCTAAATTAAGCTTTATTTTTCTGTAAAACTAAATCCACAATTTGTATGCATTTTCTAATTTAAAACCCTATTCTGACTGCATCAAATCGAAACGCACCCTGAAAGGATAAGAACCATGACACAATTAAACGTAGTTGATACAGCTAAGAAACTTTGGAGCAGCAAAGACGAAATCGCTAAAAACATTTGGTTAGCAGGTCTTGGTGCATACGGTAAGAGCATTGATGAAGCAAACAAAGTTTCAGACAAATCTTCAACGTTATTCGAAGAACTTGTTGCTAAAGGCACTAAGATTGAAGAATCAGCAAAAGAAAAATTGTCTGATAAAAAAATCTCTACCGATGTTTTAGAAACACGCGTAAACCAAGTGTTCACTAAAATTTCAGGTGTTGATAGCACTAAAGTTGACGCGCTAAACGCTAAAGTTGACGAATTAACGAAAGCAATTGCTGAACTTAAAAAATAATTATTTTTAACGTTAAGTAGTACTTTATAACGTTGATAGATATGGTGGGCCTAGGCTCGCCATTTTTCGTTTCTGGCACTTTAAAACAAGATGAAGCACAAATTAACATCAAGTTCACCACTTTTCATTCAAAAATCCAGCCATAAAGTATATTATCGAGCTGCTCAAATATTGACCACAAAGTCAGTTACCTTAAAAAACTTTAATATTACCCTGTTATAACTCTAAATCTCTTCAAAGCCCTATAAGTAGTAGTTCCCCATCACAATACCAGCTGTTTATACCCTAGATATAGCCCTGTTTTAAATGTTCACCTAGCACAAAAAAATTGACAAGCGCGTCAACATCTTTAAGATGCCCCGCAAGCAATGTGACGTTGTATAATTTTGGCAATATGGGCCTTAAGTCTCTACTCTGAAACCGTAAATTTCAGACCTACAATGAAGCAGGATAATTGTACCTTTTTTCAGGTATGGTTCCCCTACCCAAGTTTATACTTCGGAATATTGTCATTTTAAATCAACCAACTTAATAGTAATGGATGTTTATTAATGGACAAGTACTTCCTCCTGTCTGCGCGTGGCGCAACTGTAAAAAATGAAATCTACGCCGGTTTAATTACCTTTTTAGCGATGAGTTATATCTTAGCAGTGAATCCGGCAATCTTAGGAAGCATCGAAGGGATAGATAAAGGCTCAGTCTTTACTGCTACCGCGTTGTCTGCAGCTATCGCAACATTCATTATGGGTGCGTTCTCTAAATATCCAATTATGTTAGCACCGGGTATGTCGATGAATGGCTTTTTTAAAGCTATCTTACTCGGTGGCGGTATCTCATTACTTTGGCATGAAGCACTATTTGCTATTTTCCTTTCTGGCTGTTTGTATTTAATTTTAAGCTTAACACCGGCTCGCAAGGTGATGATTGAAGCCATTCCCGAAGATTTAAAACTCGGTATTGCCGTTGGCCTGGGTTTATTTGTTTCGTTTCTGGGTCTAAAAAATGCCGGCATCATCGTTAGTAACCCGTTTATTCTGGTAAGCATGGGCGATGTATACGATCCGAAAGTATTCATTGCTCTCGTCAGCATCTTCATTGCGATTGGCTGTTTAGTCCGAGACATGAAACTTGCGACGGTTATTTCGTTTATCTCGTCGATTATTTTAAGTTTATTAAGCGATCACTTCCTGGGGAGTAACTTAATTACCATACCCACTGAAGTGTTCTCTATGCCACCAAGCTTAGCCCCAACATTCGGTGCCATCTTTGATTTATCACAGCTGACAATGCCAAAGCTAAGTGATTTAATCTTCTTAGTTGTTATCTTCTTTATTGTCGATTTCTTCGATGGGCTAAGCACCATTGTTGGTGTTGGCCGCGACGCGGGTATTATCGGAAAAGACGGAAAAGTACCCAACGCAAAATCGGCATTAATTGCTGATTCAGGCGGGACCATTATTGGTACTATATTAGGCACAACGTCAATTACCGCTTACTCTGAATCTGCAGTAGCCTCGTCGTTGGGTGCTAAAACAGGTATCAGTGCGATAACGGCGGCCGTATTGTTCCTAGTGTCTATGTTCTTGTACCCAATTTTCTCAATTTTTACTTCTGCGATTGTTGCTCCGGCACTGGTTGTTATCGGTATTTATATGATTAAGAACTTAGCTGGCATTAACTGGGAGAAGAAAGAGTCTGCCATTCCAGTATTCTTTATCATGGTATTTAGCTTGTTAACCTTTTCGCCTGCAAATGGTATGGCAATGGGTTTCATCAGCTACTGTTTCGTAATGCTAGTACAAGGTGAC
>NZ_JASJHF010000275.1:0-9042 GCF_033791185.1 Moritella sp.
AGGTTGCGGCACTGGCTCATTTTAAGAGTGATGAAGATGAACTGAGAGCGCTTGGGGTTAATCCTGTTTATAACATGTACCAAGAAGCGGGCGCTGGTTTTGCTCACCATGTTTGGACTGAGTTAAACATTCCAACACCGCAGGTTGCTGATAAGTCATAACGTCACGAGACGAAGGTAACGAGCATGATTTAATCTGTCGCTCGTTACCTTCGGTTATTAATCTAAGTTGTCACAGTAGTTCGACTCCGCTAGTGGACCTCTGCTCGCTAAGCATCGCCAGCGTTAACACGCTTTTGATTTGCGCCTATCATGTTGTAAATATCATAGCGAATAAAACCGAGCCATTCGTGCAATGCAAAATCTGTCATCGTCACATTATAGCCTAGGGGGATATACGATAGCTTCGCCGATAGATAATCAGATCTTATTGGCGTAGCCTTAATACCAAAATGCGAGAAATACAGCTGACTACGTTTAATATGCAATCCTGATGATACTAGAACGGTATTATCAAATTGCTGTTCATTTAGGATGGCACTGGTGAATTGCGCATTTTGCCATGTATTAAGGCTCTTCGATTCGACAATAATGTCTTTTGCATTAATACCTATATGGATTAAAGATTTTTTATACACTGCGGCTTCGGTATCGCCAAATTTATGCGTGTCGCCACCCGTTACAATGATTTTACATTGACCTTGCTCACTCATACATTCGTTGTATAAGCGGGCCGCTTCGTAGATACGCCCGTATGCATAGAAGCTCGGTTCAAGACTGTTTTCAATACGGTGTTCAAAACGCCCTTCAATTTTTTCGATGCCTGCGCCAAGTAATACAATCGCATTATTATCCTGCCACTGAATTGTCGGTTTTTGCGCATAATCTTGTTGTAATTCATCCAGCAAAAACTTCGGAATAACGCCCGTTGTAATTAGAATTACGAGTAACAAGATGCTCGTCATTACAACAAATTTAGTTTTTCGAAAATTAAACGTGCGTAGTAAAAAGAACATAATAAGCAATATTAATAACAGTAACAGAGTCATGGTTGGCCTTGTTGCTGTACAAGTGATGAATGATTTCAACGGAGTATAAAGCAATAGAATAATATATCACTGCTTATCACTATGGTTTGACCATTGTAAATAGCTGAAATTAATAGCTAAACTAGGTGTTTGATGTCGTAATTGCTATTTTTTAGGTGCTTCTATCTCTCGATTTAGCCGTGTCTTACTTTTATAATGTAATTCATGAACTTAGTTAGGGATAAATAATGGATTATGCAACACGACAAGGATATTTAGCAGCATTGGGTGCAGTGCTTATTTGGTCGGGATTTATTTTAGTGTCACGTATGGGGGGGATTAGTCCGTTACTTTCGTATGATGTTATTGCTATTCGTTATACAACCTGTGCACTGTTAATATTACCCATTTGGTGGTTCAAGTTTCGCTTTAATTTGTGGCAACCTAAACTGATTGTTTGCAGTGTTGTGGGTGGGTTAGGCTATGCGTTGTTTGCCTTTAAAGGGTTTGAATCAACGCCAGCATCACAGTCTGCCGTGCTGTTACCTGGACTGATACCGGTCATGATCATCTTGCTTTCTGTAATCATCAATAAACAATCACACCCTTGGGCAAAGTGGCTTGGGGTCGGTATTATTACATCGGGTATCAGTATTCTATTTTGGCAGGAATTCAAGCTAGAAGGCGAGTTAGCTATCGGTCATTTATCTTTGCTTGCTGCCGCTTTTTGTTGGGGTATTCTCTCTGTGCTATTGAGCCGCTGGCAGATCACACCCTGGCAAGCGACGGCGGGTATCGCCATGCTCACGTGTGTTATTTATATGCCTGTCTATTTATTGTGGCTGCCTAAAAATATCAGTCTGGCGCAATTGCCGCAATTATGGGACGATGTTTTTTTACAAAGTTTTTATCAAGGTTTCATGGCTACTATCGTGCAGATGTTGTTATATGTTCGGGCTGTGCAACTTATTGGTGCCGCAAATATGGGTACTATGATGGCCATTGTTCCAGTGCTTGCTGGTGTGAGTGCATTAGCCCTATTTGATGAGCCACTTAAACTCAGTTTAGCCATCGCGATGTTGATGGTTAGTATTGGTGTTTGGTTCGCCAACACCAGTTATTTTTCGAAAGCGGAGTAAAATAAATTAAATTAAATTAATTGTCTGGTCGGATAATGGATATTCGATCGTTATTATCAAGGAGTTCTAAAAATGCCATATATCAATATTAAAATCACAGATGAGCAAGTGACGAAAGAACAAAAAGCCCAGTTAATCGCCGGTGCAACGCAATTGCTGGTGGATGTGTTAGGTAAAAACCCGAAAACTACCGTTGTGGTGATTGACGAAGTGAATACCGATAATTGGGGCATAGGCGGCGAAGTGGTGACAGAACTCCGCCAAAAAGCTAAAACTTAATATTGTAGATAGCCGTTAGCAATTACCCAAGTCGCTTGGCAATCGCCTCTATGGCCATCGTCACGCCAATCGGTACTGCAGCTTGATAAGCGTGCAATGCATAGACATTGACCTTGTCGAGCTGATGCTCTGGTAACAACTCTGTCAATGTATGGCTGTGTTTCGCAAAGATAAAGTCCGGAATAATACCGACACCGAAACCGTGTTCTAGCATGCTTAAGCAAGTGGGGAGGGTATTGGCCTTATGATGGGGTTTAAAATTAAGTTCAAAGCGTGGCGTGCTATTGCTATTAGAGCCACTTTTATTATTGCGACTGTTCTTACGATTAAAACTGTGATGAATAGACTTTTGTTGCCAGTGATTAGCGACGTATCTGATATTCTCCACTTTTAATGCTGCAATATCACTCTGGCAGGCTTCTACGGTTTGCAATGATCCACACAGCACATCCCTAAAATCACCAATACGTTTTTGCTTGAGATTACTTATCTTCGACTCGCCAACGCGGATCGCTATATCAATGCCTTCTTGCATCAGATCTGAGCGGCCATCATGACTAATCAATTCCAATTCAACGTCTGGATAGGCATGAAACACTTCGTGCAATGCGGGTAACACCAGATGATCCATTAACGCATGCGGCGCGGTTATCTTGATTAGCCCTTGTGGCGTAAGCTGCAATTGTTGTGCGTCTTGCCAAGCTTGCTCAGCCAGTTCATGCATGGTGCAACATTGTTGATAAAAGTGCTCACCTGCTGGTGTCAGGCTTTGTTTACGGGTAGTGCGTTTAAGCAAGGTGATAGCAAGCTCTGATTCCAATTGTTTAAGGTGCTGACTGACAACAGACTTAGATACGTTGAGCTGCTCTGCGGCTTTGGTTATCGAACCGAGTTTGACGACATACATAAATACCGTCATTTGTTTAAGTTTACTCATGGTTTATGCTTACCTGTTGTCGTAGTGGCGTGGACTAGTTTAGTTCGATTCGTTTTATTGTTCTGTTTATCTTAACAGTACTTTCTAATTAGTCTGTTTTTGTTTGCCAATTATAACGCTAAAGTAACGCCATACACTTATATAACAGCCAGATATTTCACAGGGGAACGAACAATGACACAAGAGCAAATCTTAGCAGCTTGTAAAGCCGGTATCACAGCATGGCAGACAGCCTTTAACAGCCAAGATGCAGCAGGTTGTGCCGCGCAATATGAAGACGGCACTGTGATGCACGCGCGTCCGTTTGGCACATTCACTGGTCGCGAAGAGATCCAAACATTTTGGCAAGGTATCATTGACCAAGGTTTTAACGATGTTGATTACACTGACGTTGAATGGGTAGCGATGAATGATGACAGCTATGTATTAACGGCAAAGTGGACCATGAATAAAGCATTTGGCGCAGTGCATCACGAGCAATGGCGTATGCAAGCAGATGGCAGTGCGTTATTAGCGGCTGATGATTTTGAAGTGCAAGGCGAGCGCTAAGCGACTTTTATAAAACGAAGCTGGTTTATAGATAAAAAAAGGCGAATGATATGACTCTCACTCGCCTTTTTTGTCGGTATTATGACGGAGGGTCGATAGTGCCAACGATTGAATTGTTCATTCTAAACCAGCCTGCAATCGAGTAACGTGCTGAACCAGCGACAAGCACTTCATGTGGAAAACGTTCACTTTCAAATACCACTAAAGAACCTGCTTTTGGCGCTACACGTGCTATCACCTCATCAGAGTCTTGAGCATAGATAAGTAATTCGCCGCCAGCATCGGGGGTATTGAGATAACAGACGGTAGTAAATACACGGTTGGATTTACCTTTAAAGGCATCAAGGTGCTTTTTATAAAAATCACCCACTTCATATGTTGCGTAATGACATTCATAATCGAATAAACCTAAGAAAAAGTTGCGATTAACTTCTAATCTCAGCTCATCTGTTAGTGCCATAAAGTCTGCTTGTGCAGTACTTGCACCCGTTAACCAGAGGGTCTTATCTTTACGTATTTGCTCGTTTAGTTGTGAGTCTTGGCGACGGCCAATTCCTGCGGCTTTAAAGTCTGGTTGGTTTTCAAGGCAATCAGTCAGTAATCGTTCAATAACACCTTCAGGTAGTGCATCTTCGATGACTGCATAACCATACTCATGAATATTATTTAAAATTGTATCCATGGTGGCACGAAAATTATTTTTTAACGTAATGGGAACTGTGTCCACTTGATTTCGTTATATGGGTAAATGAGAAGGTGAGTATACGCTGTTTGATCTATTTAAATATGATTAAAGATAAGGCGTGAGTGAATAATCACTAACAGCAAAATTTAAGTGATTGAAGTTGTTAAATGAAATAACAATAACAAGATGTTACAGTGAGTAATATAAACTAGTTTCGATAGGATACTTCAATGATAAAGTGGCCCGCAGTGATCAAATATCAAGGTGAAGATGAACTCATCTACCTAGCCTCGCTAAACGATTGGTTGAATGACGCCGACTTATGCCTATCGTGTTATGAACTAGAAGACCGCTTAATCGATATGAGTGGGGCGTTATTTTCGCTACCGACCGTGTCATCAGCTGTTAATACTACCGCATTCCTGGCTTTAGATGCCCAGATATCAGTGCCCGAGTTTGTCGAGTTAGTACGTAAACATGCGGTCATTGAAAATTATTGCTGCTCAGCAAAACTCAATGCCAAGACCCATCAGCAAGTGATCGCGATGGTAAAAGAGATTAATTCAATTTAGAAAAGGAATATCAGTCATGGATGAACATGTAGTTATTTTGATTATCGCTTTAATCGTTTTGTTTTATGGCTTTATATCAAGAAAACTCATGCAGTTTGATATATCAGGGCCGATGGTATTCACTGTGTTAGGACTTATTTGTTCACCGTTCGGGTTGAATATCACCGCGGTTGAGATAGATGCTGCATTTGTCACTGTGCTGGTGGAAATCGCATTAGTGCTGGTATTATTTAGTGATGCGGCATTATTAGACCTTAAATTACTACGCCGTTCTTGGCGTATTCCGGTAAGATTACTCTTTATTGGCCTGCCTTTGACTATTATTGTCGGCACTGCGGTCGCGGTATGGTTATTCCCAGATCAACCTATTACTTACATGATATTGCTGGCGCTGTTATTGACACCGACAGATGCAGCATTAGGTAAAGCGGTGGTATCCGACCCAAAAGTACCGAAAATTATCCGCTCAAGTATCAACGTCGAAAGTGGCTTAAATGATGGTATTGTATTTCCAATCATACTTACCGTCGTGGCATTGATAACCAGTGGGCTAACTAGAGCTGATGATTATAGCTGGGTTTGGTACGTGGCCGAGCAAATTGTATTTGGCGTGTTAGTCGGTGCTATCATTGGCTATCTTGGCGCGAAATTGTTGAACAAAGCGATTCAACATGATCTTATTGAAGAAAGTTATCAAAATTTGATCCCAATAGCACTCGCTATTCTGGCGTTTTATGTTGCGGAAGTATTTTTAGGCAATGGCTTTATTGCCGCATTTTTTGCAGGTTTATATATTGGCAATACCAGTCAGCAAGCGCGCATACACATAGAAGAGTTTGCAGAGAGTGAAGGGGAGCTATTTGTCTTGATTAGTTTCTTCTTGTTTGGTTTGGCGTTTGTGCCATTAACACTCCGTGATATCAGCTTAAATGTGGTTATCTATGCGTTGTTAAGTTTGACGGTATTACGTATGTTGCCGGTGCTGGTATCATTAATTGGCACCAAGCTAGACATGGCTAGCCGGGTGTTTATTGCTTGGTTTGGGCCGCGTGGTATTGCTTCGATTCTCTATGTACTCATTGTGGCGCATGAGGTCGGTGATATTGGCGGCTTTGATACTGTCTATGCAGTTGTAACCTTAACCATTTTAATGAGTATCTTTGCCCATGGCCTTAGCGCACAACCTTTTGCTAATTTATACAGTAAACATCATAAAGACGAGTCTTAGCGCGATTAACCAGCAAGTATTATTAGCCAAAAAATATTAACTAAACGATATTAACTAAACAAGCAATATTAGGTAAATAAACAGATGAGTATGATCACTCGGTTACACTATTTTAATTGTGTTGTGGAAACGGGCAGTATCTCTGCAGCAAGTCGATTTTTCGACGTACAACCCTCTTCAATATCCAGGCAGCTCGCAGCCCTTGAGGCTGAATTAGGTATTCGTTTACTTAATCGTACCACCCGTAATATTGGTTTAACTGAAGCGGGCACTACTTATTACTATTATTCGCAGCGCATCGTCGCAGAGCTTGATGAAGCCAATCGTGCGGTTAATGATTTACAGCAAAGTCCCAAAGGTAATTTAAAAGTCAGTATGACCGTTGGCTTTGGTGAGTCTTGCGTATTACCGCTCGTGCCCGGTTTTATGACGACTTACCCAGATGTAAATATTGAGTTAGAGCTGACTGAGAGGGTGGTAGATCTAGTCGAAGATAATGTCGATATAGCGATTCGTAGTGGTCGCTTACCTGACTCCAACTTAATTGCCAGCAAGCTAGCGGATAACAATTTTTTATTATGCGCCACGCCCCAATACTTAGCTGATAATGGCATACCAGAAACGCCGGATGATTTGCGTAATTTCAACTGCATTTGTTATGGTTATAGCGGCTGGCGAGATTGGTTTTTGATGGATGTAAAACCACGCAAATTAGCCATTAAAGAAGGGCTGATTGTGAACTCGGTCAACGGTCAAAAGCAGTTGGTATTAAACCATGCCGGTTTAGTGCTGGCCCCCCGTTGGGCGGTGAGTCATGAACTCGACAATGGCAGTTTGGTACAAGTACTGGCGCAACACAGCTTCAGTCCTTATGAGCGGCTCAGTTCAACCTACGCGCTGTACTTAAAGCGCGATCTTATTTCCCCTAAAATCAGGGTGTTTTTAGATTATATAAAGCAACATTTATGATCCCGTTAAGGAGTGGCTAGAAGGTTAAGCCTAACGCCGCTAGCGATTTCGAATTACTGTTAATATCGGCGGCTTCACGCTCTACTAATTCGGTTTGTTGTAGGTTGTGTTGTGAAGCATCACTGATATTGACGATATTACGGCTAATTTCTTGCGACACCATATTCTGCTCTTCTGATGCACTGGAAATTTGAATGGCGAGATCGGAAATATCGGTGATCGCGCCATACACATTTTGCATCATGGTTTGAGTGCGTTGCGATTCATTGACACAAAGCTCGGCAGACTCTTTACCTTGTTGCATCGTTGTCGACCACTGCACTAGAGTCTGTTGGATCTCGTTAATCGAGGTTTGAATTTGCTCGGTTGCCTTATGGCTACGGGTTGATAATGCTCTCACCTCATCTGCAACCACTGAGAATCCACGGCCATGTTCACCAGCGCGAGCGGCTTCAATTGCTGCATTTAGTGCCAGCAGATTAGTTTGATCGGCAATGCCGCGAATTTCTAACATGATCGCGCTGATCTTCAGGGCTTCGTCCGATAACATGCTTGCAGATGCTGCTGACAGTGCTACATCAGTGGCGAGTTGACCCACTTGTAGCATGGTATCAGACATGGCTTTGGTTGCGCTTTCACAATCATCATGGGCGAGTTGCACTTTTTCCGACGTTAATAGCGTATTTTGCGAGACTTCTGCAATCGTCGATGCCATTTCGGTGACTGCTGTTGCTACTTGATGTAATTCCGCAGTCTCTTGCTCAACCCCTGCTTTGGCTTTGTGTGCAGCTGAGGTAAGGTTATCGGCTCCGGTTTCGAGTGAGCGACTACTATCAACCACACGGCCTAGAATAGTCTGGATCTTGCCTTCTTCTATTTTCAGTTGGAAATCAACAATACCTTGTGGTTTCAATCCAGAGAAGACATAACGAGAAATACTGTCATAACGTTGTTTCAGACTGGCAAAATAGCGCGGCACCGTGATCAATTCATTGTGGAAAATAATAAAAGGCAATAGTGGTAATAGCATACTCAGGTAAGGTGTAGTTTGACTTAAGAACAATATTAATCCGCTTAGCGTGAAGAAGGTTAACGGTTTTAACAGCGGACGTTGGTACCATTGAAATAATCTCTTGCCGTTATTAATGGTTGTGTAGGCTACCTGGGCTGCTTGTTTGTCTTGCTGCGCTAGGTTTTTACGTACAGATTGATAACCAACTAATTTACCCTGTTCATGAATTGGCGTAACAAACGCATCAACCCAATAATAACGACCATCTTTACAACGGTTTTTAACTGCGCCGCGCCATGGTTTTCCGGCTTCTAAGTTGCTCCAAAGGTCTTTGAAAGCAGCGGCTGGCATATCGGGGTGACGGACAATGTTATGGTTTTTACCGACTAATTCATCGAGTTCAAAACCTGCTACTTGGCAGAAAATGGCGTTAGCGTACGTAATGACTCCCCGAGTATCGGTGGTAGAAACTAATTCATCTTGCACATCAAATGAAACTTCTTCATTAATGATTTGAGTGTTTCTTTTATTCATTACTTGTTTATCTCCGCAGTAACCGCACTAAATTGTAATAAGTATTTTAATCGGTATTTAATATGCCTCTTAATAGGCATCATGATACCTTAAATTGTTTGATAATAGGGT
>NZ_JASJHF010000276.1:0-3907 GCF_033791185.1 Moritella sp.
CAAGTCTAGCAAAGGGAGCCACATTTTCTTTCTTTCATTAGAAAGTAACAGTTAGTGATTTACTAGGTAATGTAAATTGTTAATTGGCTTCGTTAGAAGCACGAAAGTAATTCCCCTTTAGTTCAGTTGGTAGAACGGTGGACTGTTAATCCATATGTCGCTAGTTCGAGTCTAGCAAGGGGAGCCACTTTTTTTATACTTCGCACTACCCCATTCAATTGCATCTATATCCTCATTATTTATTATCTACTCAATTAAAATATTAATTAGACCTCTAGCATCACTATTATTTACCAGCATATTCCTCAACAAATAAACCTTTTAAACTACAATACACCTTGTTAATAAAATAGTGCCCGTTATCGCATATTTTATATCCAAGCGACCTAATGCATATTTTTATTGATCTAAACAGGTTAATCTAGCCGGACAGGGATGTAAAAATATTATAGGGATAATGAAAATGACGGATTATTTTCGCTGCAATCTTTTTATCACATTTAGTTTTTTGTGCATGTTGATCAGCGCATTAAGTTTTAGCTACCACTCATTAAATTCATCATTAGCAGTACAAGGTAATGTTGTAAATGACGCCTTAAGTCAAAAAATTAGACTTGAAGCAATTACAGATGACAATACTCAGTTATTAACTGAACACCTCGCATTAAATCTGTTATTTATTCAGACAGAATCACGGTCTTCCAGCTGGGAAGCTAATATTAGCTACCCTAGCCTAATCTTGCTTACTTTTCCGCAATTGGCCACCAAATTTTCAGGATCTACAGACTTATTCAGTTATACCTTTAAGCTCAGATTTAATGACCAAGATCATGCACTGATAAAATTACTCAGTACTTTCGTTATCTCACTCTTTATTGCTTATTTGTTATGTTTGCTATCGGTTAAGCGTTTATTAATGCATGTAGAACGCAATATTTTAAGCGAAATCAGCAATACGGCAAAACCAACACGCCATAGTTTCCCAGCAATCACCCGTCTACTGACTCAGCATGAAGCAGAACACCATAAAGAATTACAGGATCAACATGATAAAATTGAAACCCTGTCCAAACAAATCAACATGGATAATCTGACTGGTTTATACAACCGCTTTTATTTTCGTGGTGAACTTGTCGATCTGCTTGCAGAGAACAAACAATCTCAATCTGCAATTATGGTATTAGTTCGCGCCACCGCATTGGGACATATTAATAAGCACAGAGGTTTTCAGCGTGGTGATAACTATCTAAAAGATATATCAAATATGCTAAAGCAATGCACGAAGCGTTATCCGGACAGTCAATTATATCGCGTATCAGGTCCAGACTTCGCCATTATTATTCCGAATATGACCGCCGCTGTCGCCCATAAATTCGCACGCGAGATAAAAGCTAAATTCGATGAATACCAATCCTTGCATGAATTAGAAAATGTCGCTTATATCGGTATTACCACCGTTCATTCTGGTCAACAACCCGAACAAGTATTGGCTCGTGCAGATACCGCATTAGCCAAAGCCCAACTTGAAGGACCTAACTACTGGGCGTTCCAACAACAAGATGCCCAGCAAGAAAATCAAGGACAATCTTATTGGAAGGATGTCATTGAAGGTATTATCAATAAACGTAGTTTGATGTTACTCAGTCAAGCTGTACAACCTATTCACCGTAACATGAAGAATTACCAAGAGATTTATACTCGCTTCATTGGCAGCAATAATGCCGTGTTACCAACCCATACTCTGTTTGCCATGGCACAACGCTTGGATTACACCGTAAAACTAGATCAAATCATCATCGAAAACATTGTCAGTAACAGCCGTACACAAATGGATGGCACCAGTCGCTGGGGGGTAAACTTAACGTCTCACTCAGTGCAAAGCAGTGCTTTCATTGTCTGGCTAGAACGGTTATTACTGCGGGAACCCAATACCGCTGCGAATTTAGTCTTTGAAATTGACGAAGTTGTGCTAGAGAGAAATATTGTCTCAAGCAAGCGCGCAATCGATATGCTACGCCGAGTCGGGAGTCGCTCGGCAATCAGTAAATTTGGTCACGGCATCAGTTCATTCAAACTGTTTAAGGAACTCAAGCCTGATTACATTAAAATTGACAGTGGTTTGATTCAATCAATTACCGATGACAACGCTAGCCAACAGTTCTTGCGCATGATTGTTGATGTCGCACACCGCATGAGTTGCCAAGTTATTGCCGAAGGTGTAGAAGAACTAGCTCAAAAGCAATTACTCGAATCCATGCACGTTGATGGAGTTCAAGGTTACCTGATCGCCAGACCTGCTCCACTCAGCAAAATAGCCTGCTAATTACAGAAAAACCCTAAATAACGTAAGGATACTAATTGATTATTAGCCTCCTTACGTTATCAATTTAGTTATTTTCTATTGTAACAATGGTACAGATACCCGATAATACGGCCTCCCATAGTAACTGTATTACTTCATCATGACCGAATATCTCTTATTGCTAGTAAGCACTGTGCTTGTAAACAACTTTGTACTAGTCAAATTTCTTGGTTTATGCCCGTTTATGGGTGTATCAAGTAAATTGGAAAGCGCCATTGGCATGTCGTTTGCGACAACGTTTGTATTGACCATTGCGGCAATGTCTTCATACCTAGTTGAAACCTACATTTTAACGCCGCTTGGCTTAGAGTACTTACGAACGCTTAGTTTCATTCTGGTAATTGCCGTTGTTGTGCAATTTACTGAAATGGTTGTGCATAAAACCAGCCCGACTCTTTATCGTTTGTTAGGTATTTTCTTACCCCTCATCACGACTAACTGTGCGGTACTTGGTGTTGCATTGTTAAATATTAATGAAAAACATAATTTCATCGAAAGTGCTGTGTATGGCTTTGGTGCGGCGGTCGGTTTCTCATTAGTACTTATATTATTTGCAGCGATGCGTGAACGTATCGCCGCTGCAAACGTCCCGGCCCCTTTTAAGGGTACTTCAATCGCTATGATCACTGCAGGACTTATGTCTCTTGCGTTCATGGGCTTTACGGGCTTGGTTAAACTTTAACTATTGATAATTATGACTACTATTCTTATTGCAATTATTACCCTTGTTATTCTCGCCGCTGTGTTTGGGCTCGGGCTCGGCTGGGCTGCTATTCGTTTCAAAATTGAAGGTAATCCGGTTGTCGAACAGATCGATGCGGAGTTACCACAAACACAATGTGGCCAATGTGGCTATCCGGGTTGTAAACCCTATGCCGAAGCTGTCGCCAACGGTGAAGAAGTAAATTTATGCGTCCCCGGAGGCGCAGGTACGGTTGAAAAACTTGCCGATATCATGGGCGTTGACGTTAAACCAGTGGCAGAACAAGAACATGATGCCAGCGTTAAACTGGTTGCACGTATTATCGAAGAAGACTGTATTGGTTGTACTAAATGCATCCAAGCTTGTCCTGTTGACGCAATTGCAGGGGCAACACGTGCAATGCACACTGTGATTGTCGATGCCTGTACCGGTTGTAAATTATGTGTAGCACCATGTCCGACCGATTGTATCGTGATGGAACCAGTAGAAACTGTCTGGAAATGGCAGTTAGACTCTATCCCAGTCGTCAACATTAAATAGGTCACATGATGTCATTAATCGAACAAATCAAAAATGGTAAACTGTGGCGCTATCTTGGTGGTATCCATCCACAAGAAAATAAAACCCAGTCGACAAGTTTAGCGATTACTACTGCTAGTATTCCTAAGTACCTTATTATTCCTGTTAAGCAACATATTGGCCAAGGTGGTCAAATCATTGTTGCATCAGGCGATCGTGTATTAAAAGGTCAGCCACTAACAGCATCTGACTCATTTATGGCAGTACCGGTTCATGCGCCTACATCTGGCACCATCGAACATATTGCCCAATATCCAAGTACC
>NZ_JASJHF010000277.1:0-18262 GCF_033791185.1 Moritella sp.
CGTCAACCAAAAAAACATGTAACACTTAGTTAACGCTGAAGTGTTGGTTTTCTATACTCAAAAATAGGGATTATCAATGAAAAATAAGAAAATTCTTGCGATTACGATAGCAAGCGTGCTTGGATTAACAGCCTGCGGAAATGATAAAACAGATCAAATCAACAATACTGATGACATAATTAAAGATTCTCTTAATCGTCAATCAAGTATCGCGTTTGATTTAATCTCGTCGAAAAAAACCGTATCGATACCCACTTATTTATTGATGGATAGTCCAGATGGTACGTTAAACATTCCACTTAACGTTGACGATGATCCCGACGACCGCAATAATCCAGCGGTAGCGATGAGCGATACAGATGGCTGGAGTCCAACTCAACCTTTCGTCATTGAACTTAGTTTACCGCCAGGCATTACCCTAACAACAAATACTATGTTATTAGAGTCATCCGTTAAAATAGCTAAAATTAAAGTATCAAGCGCGAAGATATTTAGTATCGAAGATCCATCTGCTGATATATTAACAGCAGGTGTCGATTATGAGGTGATTTCAGACGGTAAATCATTAACCGTATTACCGCTTAACGGCAGTCTGCAACATGGCAGTGATTACATCTATGCTATCACCGATGCGTTAGTGGATAGTTCAGGTGAAAAGCTGGGTATGTCGACGAACTATGCAGCACTGAAAAACAAACGGATTAATCAAACTGGTGGTGCCTTAGAAATACCACAAAAAATTGTGTTACAAACTGAAGATTTGATGGATGGTAATGGCATCGCTGATTATGAAAATATTATTTATTCAAGTTGGTTTACTACGTCTTCTGCTGGTGAGGCCTTGTACTTTACTAAAATTGCGACAGCTAAGGCACTTTCAGAAATTACACAAGGGGCCACTGCAAATGAAGTTTGGCAAGGTAGTGCTAATCCAAACACGATAAATCTGACAGGTCTTTATAATCCAATGACTTCAGGACTAACATCAGCCTCATTAGCGTCTATTATACTGAAAGCGACAGGGAAGAATGTTGACACGAGTAAACTTGATACTCTAATGACTGCTCACACCGGTACAATTAAATTACCTTCGTTCCTAGAACGTGAGCTTAACGATGATAAATGGAAGACCACACCTTGGAAAAGTGCTATGCCAAGCCTTGCGATTATCTCTGACGTATTAGATTCTGGCTCTGATGCAGAAAAATTAGAGCTCCGCAGTCAGTTAGCTGCAGCAGGGATTAATCCAGAAAATTTTGCGGATACCGAGGAACAATTCAAACTGATTGGTCAATCATTCACAATTAATGGAAAGCCACTTGATAGTGACCGTTTAATCACAAAGCACAGTCCATTACCACAAGTTAAGCTGATTGAAGATGTGAACTTCTTATTGATCACCCCAAAACTTGATGAAATGGGTGACGCAGTTACCCCCGACAATCAAGTACCTATTGTTATCTATCAACACGGTATTACCTCGATTAAAGAAAATATCTTAACCTCTGTCGACGCGCTTACTAAGGGCTATGCGATACTGGCCATTGACTTACCACTACATGGCGAACGTGCGCTTGATGATGGTACTGTAACAACCTCTTCGACTGCAGAGGTGTTCCTGAACTTTGAATATCTACCTGTTGGTCGTGATAACATGCGCCAAGCCGTCGTTGACCTGCTCGGTTTACGTGCAGGTATAGCGATGATAGGGTCGGCACAGGAAGCCAATTCACCAAGCATAGAAGATACGGCGTTTGCTCTTCTTGATACAAAACAGGTCAGTTTCTTCGGCCACTCACTTGGCGCAATAACAGGCATTAGCTTACAAGCAACAATTGATCGCCCTATGCTAGGCAACGACAGCTTCGCTATTGATAAAGCTGTATTTGCCAACCCAGGTGGTAGTATTCCATACTTACTGCTGAATTCAGACATATTTGCTGGAACGCTTAAACATAGCTTAATGATGGGAGCAAGTACTGATTACCAAACCTTTGCAGAGAAGTCATGTCGTAAAGAAATGGGTTGTTTTAACAAATTCTACAAACGCGCAGCCGCTACGCCAGGAGCTCAAGCAACAGTCGACAAGACACTCCAAAGCTTTGCAATTGCAGCTCAAACGGTTCTTGAAACAGTTGACCCTTTTTCACTTGCACGAAATATCAATACTTCAACACCAATTTACCTAGCTCAAGTCAAAGACGATATGGTCATTCCCAATATTGTAACGACTGAAACAGGAGAGAAAACAGATAATAAAAATGCAGCACCTTTTTCACCTATTGCTGGTACTACACCACTAATCAAACAGCTGGGTCTGGATAATATTGGTACTGACAATACTACAATCAAGAAAGTTGCATTAGTCAACGTCGGTGAACATAGCTCTGCAATTGCATATAATAGGACGACGCCAGGTGCCGCTAAAATTGCAACAGATGAATTACAAAGCCAAATCTCAAACTTCTTAGCGAGTGACGGCTCTAGCACTCAAATTATTGACCCTACCCGACTTGATTAACCCAATAATCAAACCATAAAATGAGTACTTACTCATAACAAACCAAGGTTTAGTGATAACCTTGGTTTGTTAAATAATGCCCCCTATTTAAAAGACTGGCACAGTAAATACGCCACAGCCGATCCTGCTGTATGATGAAGACAAAATACTTAGCTTGGAATATAGCGGCTTTCATCAGGATGAGGTTCATAACTCAGCGCCATTCTAGCCACGATATCAGCTGGTACGTTATGTGTGCTGCTGAACTGTCCGCAGCAATGAATGATGTGTGTTTCGATATTATTATAGCTGGCAGCAATATCTAATAAGGCTGTTAACTCCCATTTTTTAATGGTGGTATTACTCACAACCACCGACAATCCTTTGCTTAATGCATCATGCATATTCTGCTGACAGTGTTGATGAGCGAGCTTGATCTTGCTGGCATCGTAGCAGTATTTACCTTGTTTATTGATGAAGTAATGATCAGCTTCACAATGCACAGCATTAGGCATCGTGTGCATAAAGTGATGAGCGAGTGTGGATTTACCCGAGCCGGGGACCCCACGGATGATGATCAAACAAGATGAAGACGGAATTAGTGGCAATAATACAGACATAAAGGGCAGTTATAAACACGAAAAAGTACGAGACCTCTGAGTATAGGGAATCATTTGCTACATGCAATGTTTGCTGCTGAAAATTAAATTATCGCAACAGCAAAACTGTGACCCATGTTACAAGAATGTTAATTAGGTGATTTTCAGTATCCCTTGCCTATTATGCAAATAAATAAATATTTACACAAACTCAACTTCTGTAAAAAATAAAACAATATATTTTAAATTCATAAACTTAACCTTTATCGCCATTGCTTTATTTAAAATAATTTAAGCTATTATTTTAAAAAATGAATCAAGCTTATTGAGATTTTGGCAATTGCACCAGCTCACAAAATACGTGACACCCTGTTAACGATGAAGTATTAATACTTTACACTCGCAAACAACAAAACGAACTGGTAAGACCATAATCCATAATAAAGATCATAATAACAATAAAGTATTAATACCAAGGAAGATCAGAATATTACAAGGAGAGTAAATGCGACATCCCGATATAATGGATAAATATATATCACGCAGACACCCTCATATTTAACTCATTGTCTTAGTACAAAATAACTATAAATCAAATTCGGAGTTACTAATGAAAAATAAGAAAATTCTTGCTCTTGCTATAGCGAGTACACTTGGATTAACAGCCTGCGGTGATGAAACAACAGAACTCCGTATCGATGAGACCATTAGAGATTCACTTAATCGTCAATCAAGCATTGCATTCGATTTAATTTCTTCGGAAAAAGTAATATCAATTCCAACTTACCTCGCGATGGACGCGAAAAATGGAACGTTGTTTGAAACCGTAGCGGGAGCAAGTACAGATCGAAAAGACCCGAAACTTGCAATGGGTGATACCGATGGCTGGAGCCCGACACAGCCTTTTGTCATTGAGCTTGCTCTACCAACAGGTGTGACGTTAACAACAGATACAGCCTTATTACATGCAGCAGTGAAACTTGCAAAAGTCGACGTATCAAGTAAGAAAATAATGAGTAACCTTGTTGCTTTAACTGCAGGTGTTGATTATACCGTTATCTCAACGGGCACTTCGCTGGCTGTATTGCCACTTAAGGGCAGCCTAGAGCACGGCAGTGATTATATCTATGCCATTACTGATGCGTTAGTGGATAGTTCAGGTGAAAAACTCGGTATGTCGACTAACTATGCCGCACTGAAAAACAAACAGATTGATCAAACTGGTGGTGCCTTAGAAATTCCACAAAAAATTGTCTTACAAGTTGAAGGCTTAATGGATGGTTATGGTATTGCTGACTATGAAAACATTATTTATTCAAGCTGGTTTACTACGTCTTCTGCTGGTGAGGCTTTGTACTTTACAAAGTTAGCAACGGCCTTATCCCTTCAGTATGGAACTGCGAATGCAATCTGGCAAGGCAGTGCAAATCCGAACAGTGTGCCTCTAACAGAGTTATATAATCCAATGGCAACAGGGTTAACACCGGCAACACTTGCATCAATAATGTTAAAATCAACTGGTGTTGATATCTCTGGTTCACCAACAGAAGCGTATTTAAATGGCCAAATTACGGCTCACACAGGCACGATTAAACTTCCTTCGTTCCTAGAGCGTGAAGTTGCCGATGATAAATGGAAAAATACCCCTTGGCAAAGTGGTATGCCTAGCCTTGCAATTATTTCTGGTGTATTAAATTCTGGTACTGACGCGGAGAAATTAGATCTTGGCACGCAATTAGCTACGGAAGGGATTGATCCAACAAATCTAGCTGACCCAGCAGAACAATTAAAACTTATTGGTAAATCATTCACACTTGATGATGATCCTCTTGATGCTGAAAGGCTAATTACCAAATATAGTCCACTGCCACAAATAAAAGTCGTTGAAGATGTTAACTACTTATTAATAATGCCCAACACATATAACGGTACTTCAGTTTCAGCTGCAAATAAAGTACCTGTTGTTATCTATCAACACGGTATTACCTCAATTAAAGAAAATATCCTCGCTTCTGGTGATGCTCTTGTTAAAGGTTATGCAATACTAGCCATTGATTTACCGCTACATGGAGAACGCGCGTTAAGCGATGGTACTGTCGCAAATGCTGCTAACGCAGATGTATTTATGAACTTTGAATACCTCCCAGTTGGCCGTGATAACATGCGCCAAGCCGTAGCCGATCTCATCGGTTTACGTGCCGGTATTACCATGATTGGTGGCGCTCAACAATATGCAGCAAGCTTAGGCGGAACTCTTGGAAATGAGTTTGATTTCTTAGACACACAGAAAGTCAGTTTCTTTGGTCATTCCCTCGGAGCCATGACGGGGATTAACTTACAAGCAACCATTGATCGCCCTATGCCATCAGGTAATGAATTTTTTGCTATTGATAAAGCAGTATTTGCCAACCCAGGCGGCGGTATTCCATATCTGTTACTTAATTCTGCCGCTTTTGGCGGTACTGTTAAGCATGGATTAATGGACGGCTCTAGTGCTGATTATAAGGCATATGCCACTGCAGCTTGTGGACCAGATAAAGCAGCTTGTTTTAATAATTTCTACGACGGCGCTGCAGCAACACCAGGCGCTCAAGCAACGATAAAATCGACATTCCAAAGCTTTGCGGTTGCCGCTCAAACAGTACTTGAAACAGCTGACCCATTTGCGCTTGCGAGAAATATAGATGCTTCGACACCGGTTTACCTAGCACAAGTTAAAGATGAATTAGTCATTCCGAACGATCTAGTTCAGAATGCTAGCTACGCAGCACCTTACTCACCAATAGGTGGTACTACACCGCTAATTGCACAGCTTGGCTTGACTAATATTGGTACAGATAATACTGGAAGTAAGAAAGTAGCATTACTCAATTCTGGTGAGCATAGCTCTGCGATTGTCTATAACCCTGCTTATCCAATAGCGTATAAAGATATTACAGATGAATTACAAAGCCATATTGCAAGTTTCTTAGCGGGTGATGGGACAGCTGCTAGCATTGGAAATTCAAACTTACTTGATTAACCCAATAATCAAACAATAAACTGAGCACTTGCTCATAACAAACCAAGGTTTAGTAATAAACCTTGGTTTTTTTGTTTAATTCTTTATATAAATGTCGTTGAACTATTCCAATCATTTGATATCCAATACATAATCAACTCAAGAATATATTTTTATTTAAACCGAAATAAATCCACTCCAATCAATAAGTGACAGCATGAACATTAAATTAATATCAGGCGTAGTGATCGCAGGACTAGCAGTAAGCTATGTTGGCGGCAAGCTTTACATGACCGATAAAATCGAAAAACAACTTGATGCAAAGATCATTGAAATGCAGCCTATGGTTGATGTTAAATATGGCGACCTTAGTGTTGAACCTAACACCCAGAAAATTCAACTGCACAATGTTGTACTAACCCCTGCAGACGGTAGTGCTAAACCTATCACCATTAATGAAATTACCGTTAATGAACTAGATACTACAGCTGAGTTCCCTACTGCGCTTGACCTAGCGCTAAATGGTATTTCTATCAGTATTGACGATATCGAACCGCAAACCGCAGCGCAGCTTAAAGAGCTTGGCTACAGCGAAGATATGCTTATCAGCTTGTCGACTAAATATACTTACGTTAATAACGTGATGGATTTGCAGTTTGGTTTAAGTGCGCAAGACATAGGAAAAATGGAATACTCGTTAAATCTTGCTAACTTTGAGTTTGATCCAGAGCAGCCAGTCGCATTATTATTTGCCTACCCTAATTTCCAACTTAATGCCGCTGAGTTTACCTATACCGATAACTCATTTGTTGAGCGTTTATTTAAACAAGAAGCACAAACGTCAGATATCAGTGTTGAAGAGTTAAAACAGCGTATATCAGATCAAATTAACACACTACTCGCTGCCGATATTGAGAATGAAAACAATAAATTAAGTGATGAACAAATCAAACTTGCAGGTAATGCAACAGAAGCGTTCATTAAATTTATCAACGATCCGAAAAGCATCACTATTTCAGTCAACCCTGAACAGGCTGTAACACTGGGTGAGATCACTCAGCAACAAAATGACCCAGCTAAGTTAATTTCCTTACTTAACATGGCATTTAAGGCTTAATGTTATAGACATTCGCACTTAACAATAAATACAAGTGATGTCAGCTAATATTAGCTGACATCACACTGTTCATACACCCGTTGTACAAATCGAATCAGCTTCAAAATCAAAATCTTCTTTTACCAAATCATTCGCACATAATTGCTCTCTCACTTGACTCAAGCCATTACGAATAATTTGTCGTACACGTTCACGAGAGATATCCATCAATTGCGCAATCGCCTCTAAGCTCATCGGATCTTGGCCTTTAAAACCAAAACGCAAACGGATGATATTCTGGCTGCGTACGGGTAAATATTCTAACAATACATCCATATATTCATAATAGTCACATTTTTCATGGCGAATATCAGGTTGGCAATTGGCTTCTGCAGCGACTAAATCTTTTAGGCTGGCTAACAAATTATCGCCACTGCGGACTTCTTTATCCAGTGAGCCTTCATTAAAATAATGACCTAAAATGTTAAGTACCTTACGGGGGGAAATTTTTAACTCTTGTGAGATTTGAGTAATACCTTCGTTGGTATCAAGATCAAGACCAAGCTCAGAAGAGGCTTTTAGTATCTTTTTATAGACTCGGGTAACATGAATGGGAATACGAATAGTACGAGAATGGTTCATGATGTACTGTTCGATATTGTTTCTTATCCACCAAACTGCATATGTTGAAAATCGACAACCTCGTTCTGGATCGAACTTATCAACCGCATGCATTAACCCCGTATTACCCTCTTGGATAATCTCATCCCAATCGGGCGAATAATTTTGATATTTCTTTGCTACCATAAGTACCAATCTCAAATTAGATTGGATCATCGTATTACGTGCTGCCTTATCTCCATTTGCCGCAGCAACCGCTGTATCGTATTCTTCTTGTTTAGACAATAACTGACTAAACCGCTGTAATTCATCAAAGTACACATCAAGTGCGCTGCTAGTCATGTTATTCATTAATCATCCCTGTTTATGAGCTAGTACTATACTAACACAGCAAGGTGACAGGTCGTCTTGTTTTATTGTGGTCAATATCACTAAATATTACTTCATAACAGAAAGTTAACCTGGCAGGGGAAAGCGTGAAGAAATAATCTAAAGTGTATATTGAAAATTCATAATGGGGTTATTATTTACATGAGGAGTCACTGTCTGGGCGGCAGGACATTTCAGCCAAACGTGTTACTTCTTCTTTAATACTCTCAGCATTATTCGCTAACGAGAGTGATAATATCTGTTGTGCCCAATCAGGTAACTGAGGATTAATTTGATAATAAATCCATTGTCCCTGTCGTCTAATAACCACAAGTTTATGTTGACGTAACAAGGCTAGATGGCGTGATATTTTAGGTTGGCTTTGATCTAATGCGTGTGTTAATTCACACACGCATAATTCACTCTCTTGCTGTATCAATAGTATGCTTTTCAACCGAGTATCGTCAGCTAAGCATTTGTAAAATTGGATTAAATCCATAATTAAGTTCATTTAAATGGTAGATGCCGCCACTTTATCTAAACCTTGTTTAGCTGTCAAATAGTTCTAACCCGGTCTGCCGTCTACCCGTGCTTTAACCAACATAGGTGCATAATTATAGACAAATAGGCCAAAAGCGATAAGCCAGAATACAATGCTCACGTTGATAAACGTAATATAATGCTGCATCCAGAAAATCGGACCAATCACGCGGATGATGGTAGCAATAAAGATACTCAAGAAAGCCAAAAACATCGTTTGTGGTTGTTGCAGCATACGTCCAGTATGACCCAAAGATACCCGAGAAATCATAGCTAAAATAAGTCCCCCCATGCCACCAATCGTAAGCAGATGCCATAAATGGCTGACAAACGGCACATTAATAAAGTAGCTCATGCCGATAGTAAATAAACCCGTCCAGATAAAAAATAACGCACCGTGAATTGACCATAACAGCGGTACACCGAAAGTGATCCAAGGCTTCCAGCGACACCAACGGACAGCTTGGCCAATTGCCGATAGGATGAATAAAATCCCCATTACAAAGTCAGGAACCGCTAATAAAGGCTGAATTAATAACAATGCGGTTATCACCGCTAAAGACCCTGTAGCCACTTTTTCTAACCAAGGTAATGGCAAGACTTTTGCTGTCTTGGTACCGTTGGCAGTAAACATAGGCACAACCCTGCCCGCCATTACTGACATTAACAATGCCATGAGCATTACTGATGCATAAGCCGCTTGGTTAACCGTCATGTTCGCTAGCCCTAATTTGGCCAGATGCATTTCAATATTAGCGATGGTAAATAATACTAACAAAGGTACAAAAAACAAATTACGATACTGTTTTATTTTCAGTAACGGTTTCGCTAAAATGTAGGCAACCGCAGGTAAAAAGCTTAAATCAATCAATATGATAACATAATCATTCAATAACGTAGGGAGCAGTAATGCAACCCGCCCTGCCAGCCAAAGCATAAACAAACCCAGCAACGGCAACCCTGAAACACCACGTAACCCTGTCCAATTTTGAATCGCGGTTAACAAGAAACCGGCAACAATCGCGCAGCCAAAGCCAAATAACATTTCATGAATGTGCCACCATAACCCGCCACCATAAGGCTGGAACGAGATATAACCTGACAACATTGCACCCCATAACATTAATGCAATAACGCTAAATAAAGCGCCAGCTAAGAAAAATGGACGAAAGCCGAGGCGTAACACAGGGAGGATCTTTTGTTCCTCCGCTAAGTCAGTAATTTGCATTGATTTAACCTTTTAATTAAGAATTGTCTTAAGTATATAAGGTAAAAGAAAGCCTGTAATTGACAAAAGGCAAATACCCTACTTAATTAGTCAAGTATTTGCCTTTTTATTGATGCTATTAGAGTTTACGAATAAATAGCTTAGTTCAACACTGTAATCGCGAGCTCATTCTCATCATTCCAACGATACCAAACATCGCAGTTTACTTGCCCAAGTCGAGGGCGTTCACTCACTGTTGTCGATACCTTGCCTTTCGCGACCCAAAGAGCCAGCATCGCATCGATACCGTCTTCGCTAATGGCAAATTTTTTGGCTAGTTCAGCACGACTGGTTTTGCCGTTAGCAACAAGATGATCTTTCAGGCGTGTTAAAATCATATTTGCCCTGCTCCTCTTGTAGTTTTAGTTTTTTTCCTTGCAGTTTCAACAGTGCAATAACAACCAACATCACGACGCTGAAGAAAGTAATCCAGCTCATACTTGAAGCGGGATGCGCTGAAAACTCAGCGATTTGATAGTACATACTGGCAACAAAATAGCCTAAGAACATAGTCCAGCTAGCAATAAATACGGCAAATTGACGACCAAACTCACGAACATAAGCCCCCATTGCAGCAGCACAAGGAGTATATAAAAGGATGAAGAGTAAGAATGCAAACGCCGCGGCATCGGAACTAAAACTCTCTTTTAAATTACCAAAGATAGTAACATCAACTTCTTGATCGTCAGCAACGGCATCCATGTCGGTTAAATCGCCCACGTCGACACCCAATGGATCTGAATAACTTAAATCAGCTAAATTTGCAGGGATAGATAACACTGCTTCTTGTAAACTTGCTAACAAGTCGAATTCAGCATCATCACCTTCAGCACTTGAATACAAGCTATTCAAAGTACCAATAACCGCTTCTTTAGCAAAAATACCGGTGATGATACCCACAGTCGCTTGCCAATTATCGGCTTTAATACCAATTGGCGCCAGCAATGGCGTCGCCACTTGTGCAACTTGTGATAATACCGAGTTTTCCGTCTCTTCGTTACCAAAGCTGCCATCCGTTCCCAATGAGTTAAAGAAACTTAAGAATGCGACAACTAAGACAATGGTTTTACCTGCACCAAATACAAACCGTTTCAGTTTTTGCCAAGTGATGATCAACATGTTTTGCATTGTTGGTAATTCGTAATCCGGCATTTCCATAATAAAGCTATCACTACGACCTGGATATAGGCTCCAACGCAATAATATGCCAGTGAATACCGCCACTAAAATACCAATAAGATATAAAGCAAAAACAATATTTTGACCATGTTCAGGGAAGAATGCCGCTGAAAATAACGCGTAAACAGGTAATCGAGCACCACATGACATAAAGGGAGCCATGGCCGCGGCTAATCGACGCTCACGTTCATGCTCCAATGTGCGAGTCGCCATAATAGCGGGTACATTACAACCAAAACCCAATACCAATGGCACAAATGCTTTACCTGGTAAGCCGATTTTTTGCATTACTTTATCCAGCACAAACGCCGCTCGCGCCATATAGCCGGAACTCTCCAATAACGACAGGAATAAATACAAACAGCCAATAACGGGAATAAAGGTTGCTACCGTTTGAATACCACCGCCGATACCATTGGCAAGAATAGTCACTAGCCAGACAGGTAATACCCCATCAAGCAGATAATGCCCGCCATCAACCAGTACACTACCAAAGCTAATATCAAAGAAATCAATAAACGCGCCGCCGATGTTAATCGAGAACATAAACATCAGGTACATAACAGCGAAGAAGAACGGAATACCAATGTATTTATTCAATACCACTTGGTCGACTTTATCACTGAATGAACGGCTTAATTTACCTTCCTGACGACGAACTTTATTACACAACTGATGTAAGAAGGTATAACGTACATTGGCAATATGAAAATCAGTTTCGATTGACTTCGCAAGTTGCTTCTTTGTCTCGGCAACATGCATCATGTTATCTAGACTGAGCAGATCGACAATTAATGAGTCATTTTCTAATGCGCGCACTGCCAGTGAACGAGTCGTAACATCTTGATCAATAAAATGAACATCTAGTTGGCTAATCGCCGCTTCAATCTCGTGACCATAATCCATCACCAGCGGCGACACTGTCACGCCTTTTTGTACTAATGAATGCAGATCTTGTTTAAAGCTCTTCACTTCACCTTTAGCATTGGCGGACAAGGCTAATACTGGGCAGCCCAGAGCCTTTTCTAATTTTTTAATATCGAGGACTTGGCGTTGGCGGGCTAATACGTCCATCTTGTTGAGTACCACCACCATTGGGCGACCTAATTCACGCAATTGCAATGTCATGTATAAACTGCGCTCAAGACATGATGCATCAACAACATTAATAATAAGGTCCGCAGCATGATTCAACGCCGCTTTCGATGCGATCATTTCATCAACACTGTTCACTTCATTACTGCTGTCCAAGGCATAAATACCCGGTAAATCGGTTAACAAAAATTCATCACCGGCGTGACCATAACGCCCTGTTTTTTTATCCACAGTAACCCCAGCCCAGTTACCAACACGCTGGTTAGCACCGGTTAAGGCATTAAATAACGTGGTTTTACCACTATTCGGGTTACCAATCGTGAGGATTTGATACAACATTAAGCCACCTCTACTTCAATTTGTTGCGCAAGTAGTTGACGAATCGCAACAGAAACACCACGAACAGATATTTGTAAAGGATCACCCATAGGCGCACGACGAATCAGCGTTATTTCGGTCTGTGGCAATACGCCCATAACCATTAACTTCTTACGTGTGTCAGCTGGTAAACCCGACATATCGGTAATTTTAGCGACAACACCATCGTTTAATAACGCTAACTTCATATCTACTCCCAATCCTAATGATAACTATTATTATTAATATTCTACGCTCGCAGTATAAATAACTCTTGATATGAATCAATACGGTATAAAAAAAATCATCAAAATGACGTAAAAATAATCATAAAGGAGTATTTCTATATAACGGGAAGATTTATAAGCGATAGCAAAATGAAACAAAAGACTATATGCAACTCACCACAATGGCTGTTTTGTGAGCTGCATATTATTGAGGACTATTTTTAAGCACAGTTTTTAATAATTAGCATCATTAAGCGTTTTCACCGATGAAACCACCGGTTTGATGAGCCCAAAGTTTGGCATAAATACCGTGTTGAGCCAGCAATTCTTGGTGCGAACCCTGCTCCATCACACGGCCTTCATCTAAAATAATCAAACGATCCATCGCTGCAATGGTTGATAAGCGGTGAGCAATCGCAATCACAGTTTTGCCCTCCATCAGCTCATTTAAGCTATCTTGAATAGCCGATTCCACTTCAGAATCTAACGCTGAGGTTGCTTCATCTAATACCAAGATCGGTGCATCTTTTAATAACACCCGAGAAATAGCAATACGTTGACGCTGGCCACCCGAGAGTTTAACCCCACGTTCACCAACTTGGGCATCATAACCCTGGTTACCAAAGGTATCCGTCAAGGTACTAATAAACTCATGCGCACAAGCTTGCTTTGTGGCTTGAAGCAACTGAGCTTCGCTGGCGTCGGGATCACCATACATAATATTGTCACGAATAGTACGATGTAGTAACGAGGTATCTTGCGTCACCATGCCAATTTGACCACGTAAACTGTCTTGCTGGATATCACTGATATTTTGGCCATCAATTTTAATGGCGCCCGATTCCACATCATGAAAACGCATTAACAAGTTAACCAAGGTCGATTTACCCGCACCTGAGCGCCCCACTAAACCGACCTTTTCACCCGGTTTGATCTTGAGGTTTAAGTTATCAATGACACCCGATGATTCACCGTAATGGAAACTGATGTTATCGAACTCGATTTCACCTGAAGATACCTTTAATGGTTTCGCATTTGGTTTATCTTCGATATCAATTGGTTTGGCTAACGTATTCATGCCGTCAATCACGGTGCCCATATTTTCAAACAGGCCACCAATTTCCCACATGATCCATTTGGACATGCTGTTAAGGCGTAGCGCTAAGCTGATCGCAACAGCAATAACACCAACACTTAAACTCGCATCTAACCACAATAGGATTGAAATAGCCGCAACCCCAAACAGTAAAAGATAATTTAATAACTCGACGCAAAAAGTAAAGCCCGTGACTAAGCGCATTTGCTTGTGCACAGTAACGAGGAATTCATCCATGCCTTCTTCGGCATACACCATTTCCCGGGAATTATGCGAGAACAATTTAACCGTAGTAATGTTAGTATAGCTATCGACTAATCGGCCTGTCATCATTGAACGGGCATTGGCTTGCTCTGTCGAGATCTGTTTAAGCTTAGGCACAAAATATAATTGAATCGCCACAAAGCCAACAAACCACGCTAGCATAGGCAACATCAAGCGTATATCCGCTTGCCCAATCATGACCAACATCGCGATAAAATATACCGAGATATATACCAACACATCGAGTAATTTCATCACAGTTTCACGCACAGATAACGCGGTTTGCATTACTTTTGTGGCAATACGTCCAGCAAAGTCACTTTGGAAAAACGACACACTTTGGCGTAATAAATAACGGTGTGCTAACCAACGAATCGACATCGGGTAATTACCCAGTAATGTCTGATGCATAATCAGCGAGTGCAATAATACCAGTAATGGCATCCCCACCAGAACCAACACACTGAGTCCGATCAAATTCGAGCTTTCTTCGGTTAAAAAACTCGCTGGATCATGAGTTGATAACCAATCCACCAGCTGCCCCATAAAACCAAATAATGAGACCTCCAAAATAGCGATCATCGCGCTTAATATCGCCATCGCTAATAAAGGCGATTCAAAACCACGAGTATAATAACGGCAAAAAGCAACCAAACCTTGTGGCGGTTGTTCTGGCTGATGCTTAGGGAACGCCGAAGACATTTTTTCGAAAAACTTAAACATAAAAGATCATTATCTGAGCAAATTAAAGACCCGCTATGGTACTACGTAATTGACTAAGTTCGTAGGCCTGTTCACTACATCAATTAAGTTTAAGCGCGACATAACCTTATAAACGCCGCAAAAAACCAGCTGTAAAGATTAAATTACACTTCACGGCCACTATTTTACACCAAAGCTATTGCAATACACCGCATAAAGTAAGTAAACTCGCTAAACCTTAGAGGTTCATGGATGTTTAAGGTTTTCATTGTAAACATTGGTTTACAGGCTCAAATTATTATCCGTATTGGAATGTTTATGACTGCGAATAAGATAGTAGGAAGTACCCTCATTATTGCTGGCACCGCTCTTGGCGGTGGTATGTTGGCTTTACCCCTTGCATCTGCTGGTTTAGGTTTCTATACCTCGGCATTTTTGATCATCGCTAACTGGGGATTAATGACGTATACAGCATTACTCATGTTAGAGATCCATCAGCATGCCGAACAAGATGCAACACTTAACTCGCTGGCAAAAAATTTACTGGGTAAGCCAGGTCAATATCTCGCGACGTTTGCTTCTTTCTTTTTATTCTATGCACTTTGTGCTGCGTATATCGCAGGTGGCGGTTCGCAGTTAACCCACAAAATAAATGATTTATTAGACTTAGGATTAACGCCACAGTTTGGCGCGATATTACTGACCATCATAGTCGCAACCGTGGTTTCTATTGGCACTCATTCCGTTGATCTGGTAAACCGCATCTTGTTTAGCGTAAAAATTATTGTCCTAGCATTAACGCTAAGCTTGTTATTTCCACACATAGAATCGATTAATTTGTTAGAAATGCCGGTACAGCAAGGATTATTATTATCTGCGTTACCGGTTATTTTTACTTCGTTTGGTTTTCACGGCAGTATCCCATCAATCGTCCGTTATGTGGGTATTGACATTAAAACCCTGAAGAAAGTCATGATTTGCGGTGCATCTGCGCCACTGGTTATCTACCTGTTATGGCAAGTAGCAACACAAGGTGTATTAAGCCAAAGCAGCTTAATGGCGAATAACTCTTTAACCACTTTTATTACCTCGCTCAGTTCGGTATTGCAACAGCCACAAGTGAGCCAATCCGTTTCTGTATTCGCAGATCTGGCTTTAGCGACGTCATTCTTAGGTGTAAGTTTAGGTTTATTTGATTTGTTATCAGGCATGATGAAACGTGCTAATATCAATGGCGATGTTAACAATGGTAGCCACAATCGCAGTGACGGTAAATCACACCGCATGAAAACAGCTTTAGTGACATTTTTACCACCACTGTCTTTCGCACTATTTTACCCACAAGGTTTCATTAGTGCGTTAGGTTATGCGGCGATCGCACTGGTTATTCTGGCTATTTTCTTACCCGTGGCGATGGTATCTAAACAACGTAAAGCGCAAGCAAGCGGTTATAGAGTGATGGGTGGTAATGTAACCCTAGTCCTTGCAAGCTTAATGGGTTGCTTGATTATCGCATCACAATTTTTGCAAATGGCGGATGTGATCCCGTCGGTCGGTTAGAGTTGCTAACAGCCATATTCTGAATAAAGTAAGCTAAAATACAGTAAGCCTCAGTTTTTCATAACGATGAATTATCATCTGCCACTGAGGCTATACTGTGGTTAATCGGCGCCACGAGAATATCACTCAGATCCAGCAAGTTAGAAGAATGTGGTATGGAGTTCGAGGTAATTAATTTAGTGACTCCTCTCTCTATCAACAGTTCATCAACTCCGTCAACAAATATACCGTGAATGGAGGCACAAAATATCTGTTTAATCCCCTGCAGATGTAACGCATCAATACATTTTAAAACGGTCTGGCCACTGGCGATCACGTCATCAATGATCACCGCGGTATATTCTTTAAAGTCGCTTAAATCAGGTAAGGATACAATCACATTACGATCACCCAAGCGTTGCTTACTGCCGACAACATAAGGATGGTTACAGGTTTTAGCAACCTGCGAAACCCATTGCTGACTTTCTGCATCAGGACCAACTAATAACATGGTTTTTTGACTCAATAACCAGTGTATTAATAACGGCTCGGCATGCACAACCTGATTTGGAATAGAGTAAATTTCATCAAGAGAATGGTAGCGGTGCAAATGTGGATCGACAGTAACTAACCAGTCTATTTGCTGTGATAGTTGACTGGCAAAAATACGAGATGTAACCGCTTCGCCAGTAGTAAAACGTTTATCTTGGCGCATATAACAAAGATAAGGTGCAACAAGTCCGACTGAAGCAGCGCCCAATTCATGCAATGTGGCGACTAAAAATAACAGCTGCAGATATTTATCGTCTGGGTGGGAAAGATCTGCTAGCACAATACAGTCCCGATCTTGGACTCCCGTATCGATACGCAAATAAGACTCACCATCAGGAAATCGTCGATAACTGTATTGGCCATTCATTGCCGGTAACCGCTGACATAATGGTGCCTGTAGAGGATGCTCAGCTAGGCTGAATAATATCGGGGTTTTCGATGTTACGCTCATGATTATACTCCAATTTCAAATAAATCACGATTATCGCGAAAATACCCCAAGGCATAATCACGCTGACCTAAGGTATCAGTAAATAAGGTAAACAGCGGCATACCTTGAACGACCTTATCACCAACATCAATATGCAATCGCATTCCGGCACCTCGTTCTTTGGGGGCGCCTGCTAGTTTTGCCAGCCGAGCAAGGCGACGATTATCAATACTCCGAACATAGCCGTCGCGTTTGGCATATTCGATACTATGATGATTTGCTTTCGGTATTTTGTTACCCGCTCCTTGCGCGTCAACGATTCGCTGAAACTGCAGCCAAGCCTGTCCACTATCGAGTATTTCGGTCGCCGTCTGCAAGGCGACATCGACTCCATAACCATAGGCAAAATCAAGTAACTCCGCGGATAATTGCAACGCACGTAAACGCAGATCTTGTGGTACTTGGCCACGCCGCTGAAGCACAGCTAGCACATCGCGCGCTTCTTCTGCGGGGCCAATACCGCGACCAATAGGATGACTGCCATCACTAATAACACAGCGAATTCCAAGACCGAGTGTAGTGCCGACTTCAATAAATAAATTGGCGAGGCGTTCAGCATCAGCGAATGTTCTTATCTTAGCGGTATCGCCAACAGGGATATCAATCAGAACATGGGTTGAGCCAGCGGCTATCTTTTTAGATAATACCGATGCAATTAACTGCCCTTCACCATCGAGATTTAATGCGCTTTCGATTCGTATTAGGATCTCATCTATAGGACTTAAATTCACTGCCGCTCCCCACACGAGGCAAGCCCCATTTTTATCA
>NZ_JASJHF010000278.1:0-16426 GCF_033791185.1 Moritella sp.
TGAGTTATTTGAAGCACGTAAAGAGTTCGTGGATGCTGAGTTTAATGAGATAGTTACTCAATATCGTTTATTAAACGCCACTGGCCAATTATTGGATTCGCTAAGAGTGACTCGACCTGCTGTTTGGCAAGGTGAAAATCAATACGCAGGAGGCGTTGAGTAATGAAATTATTAAGTGTTTTTTTGGTGAGTTTCCTGTTGTTAGGTTGTGAAACAATAGCGGACATACAAGCTAAAGCCGCAGCGCCATCGACGCCAACAGAAACCGTGTTAATGCCAGAACAAGTATTGCAAGTTAATGATTTAAGTGATGATGACGCCGATGGGGTGATTACTTACCGCGAGCAGTGTTTAAATTCAGTTCTGGGTTCACAAGTGAATAATGTTGGCTGTGGTGGGGATACGGTTAATAAAGTGAGGCAGGCATTAAACGTTAATTTTGGTAATAATTCAGCGGTCATCTCAGCGCGTTACTTTGCCGATATTGAAGCCCTGTCTGATTTTATGCAGCGCTATCCAGATTTAGATGTAGTCATTGAAGGGCACTCGAGTCGACAAGGTAGTGCGGAATTAAACATGGATCTATCTCAGCGCAGAGCGCAAGCGGTGATGGATCTGTTGATTAATAAGTTTGGCATCACAACCTCACGGGTATCTGCTATTGGCTATGGCTTTGAGCGCTTACTTGATGAAGGTAATAGCAAGTCAGCGCATAAACGTAATCGCCGTATTGTCGCAGAATTAAGTGGTGATAATTTAGTTAAAGATATGAAATGGACGATTTACAGTGTTGATAAAAAACGTTAATCATCGTTATTATTAATCTTGTTATCGATAGGATGGTTGCTATCCGATTAGTAAAATTCACTGTTGTATTTATATCAGTGTTGGTCTTTGGTTTACTCGCCAAATCAGCACCGCAACTTAATGATGAAAAAGTTGTTGCGGCGCTTGATGCACATTATGGTCAACGTGCTGCGCAGCGAGGTCGAACTTGGTTAACTATCATGGCCAATGTCGGCGACGCTACAACAGCCGAAAAGCTAGAGCAGATAAATGGTTTTTTTAACCAATTACGGTTTATTGATGACAGTAAACTTTGGGGAGTTGAAAACTATTGGGCTACACCGATAGAGTTTATTGGGGTTAATGGTGGTGACTGTGAAGATTTTGCTATTGCTAAATATTTCAGTTTATTAGAGCTGGGTATCGATGATGACAAAATGAGACTCACTATGGTTAAGTCGTTATCGCTGAATCAATACCACATGGTGGTCGCTTATTATCCAACGCCAGGGGCTGTGCCGCTGATTTTGGATAATATTGATGGAGAGATAAAACCTGCTGATCAACGTGATGATTTGCTGCCAGTATATAGTTTTAACGGTAAGCAGTTGTGGCTAAACAAAGAAAAAGGCCAAGGTGTTTTGGCTGGTAAATCACAACGTCTAAAGCGTTGGAGCAATTTAAATCAGCGTATGGGCTTGTCAAATCTTAAGCAAGCAAAGCTGAGTTTGGAGTAATGGAATGACCTTATTTAAACAGATCTACTCGTTGTTATTTGGCCTCTTTGTATTGGTGATGACAAGTTTGGCCTATTTTCAGTTTACTGAAACGCGTAACTTTATGGCCAATCAAATGGAGTCAGAGTTAAATAATGCCAGTACCTCGTTGAGTTTGATGTTGAAACCACATTTACAGACCGGAGATATGGTCGCCGCTGAAACCTTAGTCAATGTGATCTTTGAAGGTGGCTTTTACCGTAAAGTGAGTTTGACTTGGCTCGTCGATCAACAGGTACAAGAGTGGGAAAATCCGGTCGTCGTGGATGGTGTTCCGCAATGGTTTATTGATTTGGACTTATTCAGTAGCCAAAGTAGTGAAAGTGTCATTACGTCTGGGTGGTTACAGCTCGCTAATTTGAAGATTGAAGCGCATCCTGGTTTAGGCTATCAAGAATTATGGCGAGTGATGAACAATACGTTATTGGTGATATCAGTATTGTTTTTATTATCTATCGTAGTGCTGCATTTTAGGTTGAAGAAACTGTTAACGCCGTTGAATGACATTGCTAATCATGCCAGCGAGATCGCACAGCGGGTATTTAACCCAGATATGGCACTGCCAAAAACGGCAGAATTAAAAATGGTCGTTGAATCGATTAACTCGATGTCAGGTCAACTCAAGCAAGTGTTTAATACTTTGGATAATGAAGTCGATAGCTTACGTCGTGATAATTTGATTGATAGCGTGTCTAATTTACCAAATCGTCAGTATCTTACAGGGCAGCTGAATAGCTGGTTAACCGACCCTGGTTATGGCGGCTTATTATTAGTGAAGATGGATTGGCTGGATGAGATCTACAGTAAATATGGCTATCAAGTTCGTGATGAAACTATCCGAGTATTAGCGTTACGGATGCAAGAGCTGTTACCCCCAATAGCTGAAAGTGTGATAGCTCGTGTTGCGAATGCTGAGTTTGCGTTACTGATCACCAAAGGTGAGCGTCAAGACATCAATTTGTATTTACAATCATTGATCCGTTTGATTAATCAAGAAATGTCGAAAGCAGGTTGTGTACCAAACCGTGGTTTTGCAATTGGCGTGGCAGAGCGTACCGATGATATGCAAGCTAGCGAATTGTTATCGCAGGCCGATAACGCTTTGCAGCACGCAGCGGCGAATAATAAAGCCAGTAGTTGGTTTGATAGTCAGAACCAACAAGAATTTAACCGTGAACAGTGGCGTAGTCGTTTAGTCGCCGCGATTAATCAAAACCAGTTTGTCTTTCAATGGCAGTCAGTATTGGATTGTGAGAATAATGGGGTATTACAGCGTGAATTATATTGCCGATTAAACATTGATGGTAAACAAGTACGAGCGGCTCAGTTTATGCCGTATATTGAATTATTATCTTTGGGTAGTCAGCTAGATCGTTGCCTATTAGCATCGCTTGTGGACCAAGATCTTTTAACGCTTAACTGCGAACCGGTTGCGGTGAATTTGACTTATGATAGTTTACAAGACCCTGAATTTCATACTTGGTTAGCTGCGTTTTTACAGAAAACGGAATTATCAGAACGGATTTATTTTGAGATCCCTGAATTAGCGGCGAATAATAATTTAGCGCAATGTATAGACTTAGCTGAACTGATCCGTGCTGGCGGAGCGCAGCTTGGCATTGATCATTGTGGTCGCCAGATGGGGTCGTTAAGTTATTTACAGCAGTTAAAACCACATTATGTGAAACTGGATCAATCGTTGGCCTTTTACAGTAACAATCAACAGAATAATGAGTTATGTCGTGCCTTAGTTAATATTGCTAAAGGGCTTAATATTGAGGTGATTATGACTGCGATTGAAAATCAACAACAATTAGAGCAGATCCAGTCATTACGTACATCTGGCTACCAAGGTTATATTTCAGCGCCTCAAGATGTTGTTGATATAATTGATATCGAGGACGCCTGTTAACAAACTCGTTATTGATGATAATAAAAACGCCGGTACTATTTACAAGATCCGTTTGTAAGATCCATTTACAAGATCTATCTATAAGGTTCAAGCATAATATTCCGGCGTTTTATTAACGATTGTTATTTAAACATGATTAGATGTTCAAGATTGATTTTTTCTTCATGCTATATTCTTGTTCGGTAATAATACCTTCTTTGTACAGCTTGTTTAGCTCTCGAATAGATTCAAAGCTTTTAATTAATTGTGCTTCTTCTTCGGCTTTTTCGTCGTTTATTACTTTTGCTGTTTCTTCTGTCAGCGTAATGTTGTCGATGCTTGCGTATTCACCAACAGTAAAACCGGTTTCATTTTTTAGTGAAGTATAACCATTACCTTCATAAACAGTTTCAATGTCGTTACCGTCAAAGCGAACATAGTAATGGATAAGATCGTTGTTGCCGCTTGATATGAATTTGTATACCGCTTTGCCTGGAATGCCTACTTCAGCTACCCAAGCGTGCCACTTGATACCACCACCAAGACCTGCGAGCGATGGTTGTGAGCGATAAAACTTCATTGGTTCACTAATTACATACTCAGCAACTTCAGGGTTATTTAACTCTTCAGCAAAATAATCTTTAATGGTTTGTTGGTAAGCTTGTGGTGCAGGACCAAATTCCGTGTCTGCATTTAGCTTTTCGATATTACCTGCACAGCCTGAAGCTAATACGGGTAAAGCGATAACCAATAATAATTTACGCATTTTTTGGCTGATAATATTCATAACTATTCCCTGATGTCGAACAAATTGTATGGTTTACGTTGTCTATTTAGTGCAATGTAAACAGATAGTTTATTGTGCTTCACCATACAGGAATGAGATTAGTTTTCAAATTTAAATCTATCGTCCGGTGGCATACAGTTACAATTCAAATAATACATCGGAGCGGATGATGTACTTTACACCTTGATAGATAGGTTCTGAACTGTGAATGCAGTGCAAGGGGTGCATGCCATGAGGGAAGCAAAGTACACTGCCAGCTGGTGTGCGTATATCGACTTCTGCGACTTGATCTCCGCGGCGTGCTGGTTGACTTGAGTCATTGGCATTGACTAAAAACCGAGTTGCACCGCCTTCAAAATCGTCAGTGAGTAATATCAGGAATGTCATTTGGCTAAAACGATCGCCATAGGCATCGGCAATTAATTCATTGTTAATCACTCGGCTACCCGGCCAAGAACCATCTGAATGTGGTTTAAAGTAATCGCCTTTACTATAACGGTAAAACCGAAAACGAGCGTTAATGCCTAAGGCGAGTTTATTCGCAAAAACCCCCTCATCATCGGTCATTAAATGCTTAACTCTATCCCAAATGATACGATCAGTTTGTTCATCGACGACCCAAGTTAGACTGTCGTTATGACGCACTTCTCGGGGTAAAGAAACGGCGGCGTCGGCTAAGTAGCCCATTGATTCACTGACTTGAATAAGCCGTTGGCATTCTTCTGGTGAGAATACATTCAGCAGCTGAAAAGCGCCGGGTACTTGTGGTATGGCTTTTTTTGACATGTCATTGCTGGTAAGCGCTGATAAACCCGCTAAATTTTCCTTGTTGTTCGCCCATGTCGGTAGGGCTGGGTGCTCGGCGCCGGGTTCATAGGCGGCAACAAAAAAGTCAGCGTTGATAGAATTTGTCTTTGTTGATTTAGTATTCATTAAATCAATCCTTCTCTTAAAGTATGGATAGGCGTGGTTAAATAGGGACGGGGGGTTATTTACTGATAACGCGTACTTGTGCAAATTGACGATGACCAGCAGCTGAACCGTGGAAGCCAAAGCCACTTTGTTTGGCGCCCACCCAAGGGGCATTACCACCCCCAACACCTTGGTTTATACCTACCATGCCTGCTTCAAGTTGTTCTGCAACTGCATTCGCGCCTTGGCCACCAAAAACTACTGCACCCAGTCCATAAGGACTATCATTAGCGCGCGTGATCGCCTCGCCAATCTCTTTAAAGGGACTGATGGCTACGACGGGGCCAAATGTTTCATCTTGCTCTAGACGCATATCCGGCGTAATGCCTGTTACTACGGTTGGTTGGATGAAAGGTTGTGGATAAGTATCACTACCGAGTAATAGCTGCGCGCCTTTTGCTGTGGCATCTTGCAATTGCTCTAATACCTTTTGGTGTTGCACTGGATTAACCAGAGGACCAATATTGACGTGTGGTTTATCCCAAGCTCCGACCTGATATTGACGTGCGAGCGCCACCACTTTATGCTCAAATTCTTTAGCAATACGGGCATCAACATAAACTCGTTCGGTAGATGTACACATTTGCCCAGCATTTTCAAAAGCGCTGGCAACCGCAAATTGCACGGCAGCATCAATGTCTGCGCTGGCCATGACGATCATCGGGTCGTTACCGCCTAGCTCCATCACCAGACGTTTTAACTTGGGCGCGGCATTCGCCATAATATCTTTACCCGCCGACATCGAACCGGTAAAAGCAACCATATTAATATTGCTAGCAACAAGTGCTCGACCAGTTTGTTTATCGCCATGGGCTAGTTGTAATACACCCTCCGGTAATATTTGATTTAGGCTATTAACAAATAAGTCGGCGACTAATGGCGTTTCTTCCGATGGTTTTAAAATAACACTGTTGCCGGCAAGCAAGGCTGGCATTAACAAATTATTCGCCATCGCTAATGGATAATTCCAAGGAGAAATAACGGCGACAATACCCAGTGGTCGATATTGTAGCTCGGTGCCGTGTTCAAGTTGCTCAGATGTAAGTGCTTGCGCAATTTCGTTGGCAAAATAAGCGGCACTTTGAATGGTACCACCTGCTTCGTAGGTTGCACGTCGGTAGTCTTTTCCCATTTCTTTACTAATCAGTATCGCCAGTTGATTTTGCACTGGTTCTAGTCGTTGATAGGCTTGGGTGACAAGTTGTTGGCGCTCAGTTAATGATAACGCTGCCCATATTGTTTGCGCTTTTTTTGAGTCATTAATTAATGCAGGGATTTGTTCAGCTGTGGTTATTTCCACTGTGGCTAAAGCGTTGCGAGTATGAGCATCGTAAGAAGTTAACGTCGGCATAGGTAGTATCTCCTGAATAAATATAACAATTTAATGAGTGCGTTTAGGTTATATTTTGATACTCTGGGATATAAAAGCAACCAGTATACTTTTAGTAACCTAGTGGTGAGTAATGAAAACAACAGTAGAAACAATGGCTAATGGCCATAAAAAAGTTATCAACCCGTGTGAAGAACCTTGTTCTGTTGAGCGTGGAATGCGAATGTTGGGTGGGAAGTGGAAAGCATCCATACTGTGGCACCTACAAGATGGCCCTGTACGTTTTAATGATTTATCCCGCATGCTCGGTGGCGCAAGTAAGAAGATGGTTGATCAACGTTTAAAAGAATTAGAAAGCCAAGGTTTGGTTATACGAGAAGTTATCTGTGACAGGCCGATTGCGGTGACTTATGAAATTACCGAGTTTGGTCGTACTGCGCTGGATATTTTAAACCGCTTAAAAGATTGGTCGGAAGCGCATGGCATATAAATTTTTATTATTCACTGTGTAAGTGCTTAAATGAGCGTCTCTGATCCTTAGTTATACAATCAACTTTAGGACTTTATCTAAATACTGTAATGTTATATTATAACATTTAGTCGAATTTGCTATTTATAACCGTTTAGAGAATTTAAAATGAAGCTTAGTGTAAGACCAACAGGTAATTATTTTTATCTATTCAGGAAGCTAGCGCTAATTTTGCTGGCTTTTACCAGTATCAGTAGTTACGGACACCCACACTCATGGGTAGATATGAAAACCGAGATCCAAGGGGACGGTGAGCATATCACTGGTTTTTTGATGACTTGGGAGTTTGATGCCATGACTTCCGCATATATGTTAGACGGTGAAGATTTATCTGTTGAGAATAAAGCGCAGACATTACAAGATCTTGCTGATTCGATTATGCAGAATATGACAACCAATCATTACCTTACCTATTTTTATGAAGCGGGTATACCAGTTAAATATGCATTAGCTGAAAATGGCACGCTCACGCAAAATAAAATGAAGGCAAGATTAGCGTTTTATTTACCACTAGCAAAACCCTTAACCTTGTCGGACAAGAATCTTAAATTGCTCATTTATGATCCAAGCTATTATGTTGATATGAGTTGGCCTGCAAAAAGTGCCATTCAGCTATCGCCGCAATTGGCGCAATACTGTAAGTTATCGATTATTGATGCCACACCGACATCAGAACAACTTGCGTATGTGATGACATTACCTGTCGATGTTGCTAGAGATGATGCTCTTGGGGAGCTATTTACTCAAACTGCGACAATTAATTGCAACCTTAGCAGATATGAATACAAGGATAAATAATGACATCGTTACTCTCAAATAATCGCAAGGCTAAGGATAATGTGATTAAACCGCATTTTGTTACGAAATTTCACTTAATAATTGTAATCGTTAGTATGGTTATTCTGGGTTACGGTCTTTGGATTATCTGGCCAACCTTAATTACGACAGGCATGCAGTGGCAAAAGCAGATTAACAGCGAGCTAAGTGAACTATTATATGCCGCTAAAAATGAAGGCTTAATAGCTGGTATGTCACTCATGTTAATGAGTTTTATGTATGGTATTTTACATTCTGTAGGCCCTGGTCATGGTAAGTTGATCGTAACAACTTATATCGCCACGCAAGATGCTAAAGTGAAGTTAAGCTTGATTATTACGCTGGTATCTTCACTTATGCAGGCCTTGGTTGCGGTGGGTGTTGTTTCGGTATTATTAATGCTGTTTGATGCATCGATGCGAGAAATTAATCATAAAGCTGAGCTACTTATTCCGTTAAGTTTTTATATGATCATTTTATTAGGTGCTGTCATTATTTGGCGTAATTTAGTTTCGATCTATCGTGCGATTAAAGACAATAAAAAGTCATTAAACAGTGAGCATAATATAGTTATTCAACGCTTAACGCCGATTTCGACGCCATTATCGAGTGTCAACCAAGCACCATTCACGCCTTCGCCTTTAACTGGTCATGTCCATGATGGTAACTGTGGCTGTGGCCATCAGCATGTAGTGTCGTCAGAAAAAATTAACGATGCTTCATCATTCAAGGAGTATTTAGCTATTATCCTGAGTATTGGTATTCGTCCTTGTACCGGCGCTATCATGGTATTGTTATTTGCCAATATGCTTGATATTTATTGGCTTGGTATCGTTAGTGCTGTGGTTATGGCCTTAGGTACTGCACTTACAACATCGACTATTGCGATTATGACGATCACTGGTAAGCAGGCTGTAAGACGTTATTTGGACGCAGGAAAACAGCATCATGTGGAAAATAATCAAGTGAGTATCACCAAATTCATTGTACCGATTGTTGGTGGTTTGGTATTAATATTACTTGGGTTATTATTACTTGAATCTCGACCTGTTGGTATGTCCCCGATGTTATAAGCAATGATTAAAAAAGCCCAAAAATCTTGAGCTACTACGTATCACAACGGTCAGTAGCAACCATGTTTTCGGGCTTTTTTGTGTCTGAGTGTTATTACTTTAATGCGTCGACTATGGTGTCTACGTTATATTGCATCATCGCTAGGTAAGTTGCTGCGGATTGGTCGGTAGAAGATAACGCATCAGAGTATAGCTTGCCGCCGATTTTAGCGTCCGTTTCACGGCTAATTTGTTCTATCAGCCGATTATCAGTGATATTTTCCATAAACACAGCGTTGACATTATCATGACGTATTTGTTTAATTAACCTGGCTACATCAGCGGCACTGGCTTCTGAACCTGTACTTGTTCCTTGCGGTGCTAAGAAGGTGACATTAAAATCTCGCGCGAAGTAACCAAACGCATCATGCGGTGTGATCACCTTGCGTTGAGCTTCTGGTATTGTCGCCAGTTGAGCGCCTAATTTTACTGCTAACTGCTCTAGCTCCTGAATATAGTCAGTGGCATTTTGTTGATAATCAAGGCGGTTTTCTGGGTCAACTTTAATCAATCCTTGTGTTATGTTGTTTACGTATATTTTTACGTTTTTAATACTGTGCCAAGCGTGCGGATCTATATCTCCGTGATCATGGTGGGCGTGGTCATGATGTTCATGTTCGTCGCTATGTTGCTCGTGATCATGGTCATGGTGTTCATGCTTGCTGCCACCTTGTTTTGTTTTAAGTTCATCGATGCCATTCGCAGCGATAACTTGCACACCTTGGTAGTTAGCCGCTTCAAGTAAACGTGGCATCCAACCTTCAAACTGTAATCCATTCATCACTACTAATTGTGCAGAAGAGATAGCTTTGGCATCTTGAGGTGTGGGGCTAAATACATGCGCATCACCATTAACTTTAACTAAATTGGTTACCGATACGTGTTGCTGGCCTATCTCTGAAACAAGATCGCCAAGAATCGAAAAGCTACTGATGACAACTAGCTTTTGTTCTGCCATTACTGTTGAACTGGTGGTTAAACCAAGCACGATCATGGAAGTAGTGAGCGTTGTTTTAAACATATTATTGTCCTTTGTAAGCGCCTTGATTGTAATTAAGGCCTAAATTTTGTTTTAAGAATTAAATGCTGCTTGTTAAGCATTAAGGCTAATTACGATTTTTAAACAGTAATCCGCCTTGGCGGCCAAATATTAATGAGGTGATGTAAAGTAATCCGAGTACTAATACAATCGCGGGACTGGTGGCTAAGCTAGCGTGATAGGAAAGAAATAGCCCAAAGTAACCACTGAGTACGGCACTGAGAAAGGCAACGACTAACATGCCACCTAAACGGTTGGACCAAAATCGAGCGATTGCTGCGGGTAAGATCATTAAACCGACCGCCATCAAGGTGCCTAACGCATGAAAACCGGCCACGAGGTTGAGAACAACCAGCAATAAAAAACCATAGTGAGCAACAGCACTGAGTTTGCTGACGGTTCTAAAGAAATGCGGATCAACACATTCCATTACTAAAGGTCGATAGAGTAATGTCAACGCTAAGGTTGAAACGCTGGCTATGATGGTGAGTAATATTAATGCATCGTCATTAAGTGCTAATGTGGACCCAAATAGTACATGCAACAAATCGACATTACTGCCATTAGTCGAAATGATGAGTACGCCTACGGCCAGGGACAGTAAGTAGAACGCCGCTAAGCTTGAATCTTCTTCAGCGTTTGAATGTCGAGCCACGATGCCAGCTAATATCGCCACGATACAACCGGCGACAATACCGCCAATTGTCATCGCGGTGACTGATAAACCAGAGATAAGAAAGCCAATAGCGGCGCCGGGTAAAATGGCATGTGCCATCGCATCACCGGTTAGACTCATTCGCCTTAGTGTTAAGAATACGCCGACTGGCGTAGCACTAATACTCAGCACGAGAATGCCCCATAAAGCACGTTGCATAAATACAAAGTCAGCAAAAGGCGCGATAAATAATTCGTATAATTGTGCACTCATGATGCGAGGTTCTTTTTGTTAGTTGCAGTCGACGTTACTGTTCTTTCGTTACTGCGGTTGCTTGCGGTATTGTGAGCCGGGTTATTAAAGGTGTTATGGACAGCGCAATGAGCAAAGTGTTGATAGCCTGCTTGTAGCAGATATGGTTGAGCTAATACATCAGTGGTTTTACCTGCAGCAATTAAGCTGGTAGCAACAAGTAGGGTGGTTGGAAAGTAGCGTTGAACTAAGGCAAGATCGTGGATCACGGCAATAACGGTGTTCCCCTGTTGCTGGCATTCTTGAATTACGCCCATTAATAATTCAGTTGTCTGCGCATCAATACCACTAAACGGTTCGTCAAGTAAGAGAATATCGGCGTTTTGTAATAACATACGCGCAAAGAGCATGCGCTGAAATTGCCCTCCAGATAACTGACTAATTTGGCGTTCCGCCATGTCCTCGAGGTTTACTTTTGCGAGTGCCTGTTGTAACAACTTTTGTTCGGTACGATTAAATACCCGCCAAAAACTGGTACGTTGCCAAGCGCCAGCAGATACAAATTCAGTAACCGTGATCGGAAAAGAATGATCTATTTGCATGCTTTGCGGCAAGTAAGCAATATCTTTTAAACTTAAATCACCGAGGTCGATATAACCTGAATGTGCGGTAATCTGTTGCATGATACTTTTTAATAAGGTTGATTTACCGGCGCCATTTGGACCGACAATCGCGATTAGTTCACCATCATTTATCGTTGTTGATATATCACTAAGCGCGACATTTTGTTGATAGCTAACACTTAAGTTATTAATTTTAATCATTATCGATTACCCAATAAGGTATGGCAATGTAACCCAAAGTGCGCCTGTGATGGCAAGGGAAATTCCGGATCGTGTAAATACACTGGTTAATAATAAGGACGTAGATATGGATGATTGAGTGTGCGGCATGTTATTTTTCTTTATTGTTGGTTATATCGCTGTAAGTTTGGAGATGTTATAACATAACAATAACTGGTGCAAGGTTAATGTTATAACATAACAATATTCTTGGTCATCATGGTGATAAATACGACAAAACTACAGTCGCTAAATACATGGGACTTTGTCGTGTTATCGTCGCTAAGTTATGAGCTGGCTTGCTTAACTCTTGGCGTATTGAATTCTCATTCCGTAACTTAAGTCGGTCGTTTACTCGCTGGGCTGTTTTTACGGTTTAATTTAGATTCGTAATCTAAACTTCGAGGTATGTCGCGCTTTATATGTGTATTTTAGCCTTGGCGATCTGCAAATGATGAACGTCTTACGTCGGATTTAGCTCTAACTTGCCCTGCCTGATGTCAGCAGGGGGCTAACTAGTAGGTATCTAATTATCAATATTTGTATTGTGATTTATTATTGTAATTAGTAATATAAAAACCGTTATTTATAACTTGAAGGTATTAAAAAAAGTTATGTTACTAAGTCATCGCCATGTTATCGGTCTCGCCTGTATTTTCAGTTTGTCTCCAAGTCTTGTCTACGCTGAAAGTACCGCTGATATTGATAATTCAGCAACGTCCTCAGAGGTATCTATTGAAGACGAGAGTCAGACTGAACGTACTGTGGTGACCTCGATAGAACCACCTGTATTACCAGTTAATAATTGGGGCGTAGCGATAGGTATGCGCCGTGCTGATATACCTTTCGCAGTATCAGATTTAAGTGAAGATACTGCTGTGTATGATATTTTGCCACTTATCCGCTTTGAAAATGACTATGGTTTTATTAATGGCTTAGAAGGTGGTGTGCATTTATGGAAAAATGCGGATCATCAAGTGAATGTGTACAGCCGGTTTCGATTTAATGACATTCCCCAAGAATTTCAGAATAAAGTAAAAGGCCAGTCTTTTGATTTTGGCTTACAGTATCGTTATTTCGATGGTCCATGGGAAACTGATATTGCAGTATTATCAGATGGCTACAAGCGTACTTATGGTTATACGCGAGCGCAATATCGCTGGCAAGATGGCCGGTGGTCGTTGATCCCCTTTGCGGAACTAAAGTGGAAAAGTGCTGATTTTAATGATTATTACTATGGATTTGAGCTTGAAAAGGCTGGTGGTGGTGTGTCTGCGACAGGTGGTATTAAAGGTGCCTATCATGTCGCCAGTAATCTGCATTTAATTGGCGAACTTGGTGTGACACGTTTGGAAGATGATGTGTATGATTTAGCGACTGTGGAGAAGCACTATCAATTGGAGTCTTTTCTTGGTATCGCTTTTTATCCCGATCCAAACAAACCATTTGTTATCTCGGCTATAAAAGACAAAAATGATGAATACCTACGTGTAGCGCATGGCTGGGCTACGCCGTCTAATATCGGCGATATTTTAAAGTTCCAAACCGAACGTGATAGTGAAAATAACCAAATGAGTTCGATATTCTATGGTACTCAGGTTGCTGATAGTTTATTAACGATGCCGATTGATATTTACTTTACTCCGGGACTGGTATGGCATTATAGCTCTGATGTGCAGAAAGATATTGCTGAAGCAGTATTAGCGATCAAAGCGTTTTATACGTTTGAGTTGGGTCCGCGCTGGCGTTTGGGTGTTGCTGAAGGTTTATCATATGTATCCAATATTACTTATATCGAAGGGTTTGAGTTAACTGGTGAAGACAGTAAACGAGGTTATGAAAACTCATCAAAATTACTTAACTATATTGATGTTTCTTTGGATGTGAATGTAGGTGATATATTTAATAATAAAGCGTTAGCAAAGACTTGGTTTGGTTATAGCATTCACCACCGTTCGGGTATCTTCGAGAGTAGCTCGGTGTTTGGCCGTATTAAAGGCGGCAGTAATTATCAAACGGTTTATCTACAGTGGCATTTCTAGCCAGCTAAGGTTGTTGGTAGTAAATAAGTTGGTAGATAACTGATCTCATTAACCGGTGTGATTAGCTCTACTCACTGCTCGATTTATTGTGTTTGTGTGCAGCGGCCAAGTTACTGACGGTATTTTTATCTTGGTTACTGTGCGCTTCTGTTGACCAAGCATCATTGAGATTATCGTAATAAGTTAACGCATCTAACCCTAATAACTTTTTCAGAATACGACGTTCAGTCAGACTGCGATTAATAAACTCCGGTTCTTGTTCGTGTTTACGTTTTGCTTCTTCATGTAATACCGCTTCATCATGACGACGAAATACTTGGCCTGCACGATGCGCTTGGTTTGCACGCATCCCTAAGGCTTTTAATGTTTCCACGCCTAAGCTTATGCCAGAGTCGAGAGATTCTCGAAATACATGATCTGCACCGAGACGGATTAATTGTTGCGCGTGGTTACGATCGGTCGCGCGTGCTAATACTGTTAAGTGTGGAAAATGCTTTTTAACTTTAATTAAAATACGCTTGGTTCTACTGGCACTTTCAACCGCAATAATAAACAGTTTGGCGTTATCAGCCCCCGCAGAATGTAATAAATTGAGCTGTTCGGCATCACCATAAAATACCTTGTATTTGAACTGCTGTAATAATTCTATCTGGCCAACGTCATTTTCCAAGATGGTGGTATTAATATGGTAACCATGCAGCAGTCGGCCAACAACCTGTCCAAAACCACCAAAACCCGCGATGATGACTGCACTGTCGGTATCATCGGGAATTTGATGTTCAGGTGTGGCCTCGCTCTCGGCGGCTGGAATTTTACGTTTGAATGTGGGGGCGATTATTTTATCGTAAATAATCAATAACAATGGGGTAAATACCATAGATAAAGTCACCACCAGTACCAGCAAACTGGCTATTTCATTATCAAGTACTTGGCGTTGTAGTGCAAATGAGGTAAGTACAAAAGCAAATTCACCACCTTGTGCCAGCGCACATGAAAATAACCAATTTTGACTACGCTGGATCTTGAATACAATCCCAGTGATAAATAGCACGATAAATTTAACCGCAATAAGCCCAGTGACAAGTAGTGCGACTAACATCGGCTGATCAAGTAACAGGGTAAAGTCAATGCTAGCCCCGACTGAGATAAAGAAAATACCGAGTAAGAGGCTTTTAAACGGTTCTATATCACTTTCAAGTTCGTGGCGATATTCACTGTCAGCCAATACCACGCCTGCTAAGAATGTTCCAAGGGCGGCAGATAACCCCACGGCTTCCATTGCTAATGCAATACCGACAACCAATGCGAGTGCGGTAGCAATAAAAATTTCACGTGAGCGTGAGCCAGCAATAATACGTAATAGCGGCACCACCAGAAAGTGACCACCGATGATGATTCCGGCAATTACACCGGCGATCATTAATGCGCTAAGCCAGCCTGATGTTGTCGACTCCACGATAGCTGTATCCTGAATGACTAACAGAGGCAGTATCGAGAGGATCGGGATCACCGCAATATCTTGAAATAATAATACCGCAAAAGCATTTTTACCGGCTTCGGTTTTCATTAACTCCCGTTCTTGCAAATTCTGTAACACAATCGCGGTAGATGACAGTGCCACGATTAAGCCGATGGCGAGTGCTGTTTGCCAAGCCAGACCACAAGTCAGCAGGATGACAAAGATAGAGAACGTCGTTGCGCAAAGCTGTAAGCCACCCGTACCAAGAATAGGCATTTTTAATTGCCATAATAAGGCGGGTCTTAATTCTAAACCGACTAAGAATAACATCATGACGACACCGAACTCGGCAACATGCATGACGTCTTCTTGGTTTGATATCAAACTGAGCGCATAGGGACCGACAATCACGCCAGCAATCAAATAGCCCAGTACTGAGCCGAGTCCCAAGCGTTTTGCGATCGGTACTGCGACCACTCCCGCAGCAAGGTAGATAAAGATATTAAATAATACGCCGTGTTCCATGGTTAGTTGCTCTCCATTACTGCCATTGCAGCGTCATCACTTTGTTGTAACCTTAATAATAGCTGGCGGTATTCTTGAGTTTTCTGTGCAATTCGCGTGGTATCGTGGCGTTTATGAATATCATGAACGACAAATGGGGTGAGGTATTCTAAATTACACAGCTTACTCATTTGGCTAAAAGGCAATAAAAATTGGCTAATATCATGTTCATTGTAGCCAGTCGTAGAGTAAGAATTAGCACTGCCCCCCGTTGAGATTGCCAGCATGATTTTTTTACCAACCAGTTTATTGCCATATTCCCCATAAGCAAAACCATGTTCAAGTACCAGATCTTGCCACTCTTTTAATATGGCTGGACATGAATACCAATAGAGAGGGAATTGCAATACGATAATGTCGTGATTGAGCAATAAGGTTTGTTCATGCTTAATATCGATAAATGAATCAGGGTAGGTATCGTAAAGGTCGTGGCAAGTAATGCCTTCAATATTTTGAATTTCATTAAATAATGACTTATGCGCAATTGATTTTTGTAATGCAGGATGGGCAAATAAAACGAGAATTTTGTACATATTTTTTCAATCATCCTTTATTGAAATAGATCTTTATACTG
>NZ_JASJHF010000279.1:0-8229 GCF_033791185.1 Moritella sp.
CTAACCTTTTATTCTATACTTTATCTATTTCATTAGTCGCTATTGTGATTGCCACACAAATCTATACTAATCCTGAAAAAGCACCGATTTTCGCCACTGCTTTTAGTACTGTATTGGTATTATTAGGCAGCACCCTAATGAGCGCCGGTGACATAGATAACAATATGTTTATACGTATTTTCCAGCTATTTCTAGTTGCAGGTTACATGATTTTTGTATCTTTCTTCTTAGAAACAAGACGTTGGAAATTCTTACTCATTCAGCCTTAGTCGCTATATGATAACAAGGAATATACATGCCTAACAACAGCAACTTTACCTCTCAAGCGATTGATGCTTATATAAAAATTGCAGCAATTTCGCTTCTGATATTTTGGTGTTATTCCATTTTAAAACCATTCATTTTATTGGTGGTCTGGGGCGGGATTATTGCAACGGCGCTATATCCGATAGTCATATGGGCGAATAGCAAATTTAGCATAAGTAAAAGTAAAGCCAGTGCGGCGCTCACCATCATTGGCGTATTGCTGTTATTAATTCCCCTCATTGCACTTTCAACCGGCCTTTACACGAGCGGCTCAGCATTATTCACCGAGGTCCAAGCGGGCACTATCGCCATCCCAACACCAAATGTAAGTATTAAAGACTGGCCCATCATAGGTGACAAAGCCTATGCATTTGGGTTACAGGCATCATCAAACTTGGAAAGCATGTTAACCACTTACAGTGAAGAAGTAAAAAGCGTAGTAAGCAAACTGGCTTCGTTACTTGGCAGCCTTGGTGGCAGTTTTATTCAATTTATTATCTCAACAATCATCGCTGGCGCTTTCATGGTTAATGCTGAAAAATGCGAACGCGCTTTTGTATTAGTCGCGAGTCGCCTAACAAGAGAACATGGTGAAGGCTTGACCTCTTTATCTAAAACCACGATCAGGAGTGTAGTACAAGGGGTGATTGGCGTAGCCATTATTCAGTCAATGCTGGCGGGTGTCGGGGTTGCATTGGCAGGCATTCCAGGGCTAGCTTTATGGATGTTTTTAGTGCTGATTGTGGCTATCATCCAGCTTCCTCCAATCCTCGCATTACTACCTGCCATTATCTATGCATTCGCTTTCGACACCACCACAACGGCCGTTATATTTTTAATATGGTGTATTGTGGTCAGTGGTAGCGACGCAATTCTTAAGCCTATTTTGTTAGGTCGTGGTTCTGATACCCCAATCCTGGTTATTTTACTGGGTGCGCTGGGTGGTATGGCAATGTCTGGTATTATTGGTTTATTTGTCGGTGCTGTTATATTGAGTTTAACCTATCAGTTACTCACCGTTTGGTTAGACTCTGAAACTGAAACTAAAACTAAAACTGAAGACACATCGCGATGAAAAAAGTGTCAAAAGATGATAATTTCTACTTTTTGCTACTGGCATTATTAGGACTATTGTTCACAAGTGCAATGCTGCAGCAGCTGTTCAGTGGCGGTCAGAGAACGATCTTAGTTTTGATTATTACATGCTTGGCGGTGTCGATTGTTGGCGTTAAGTACAAGCAACGCTTCTATCGACATTGGTATATTTTCTTGCTTAGCCTAACGGCAATATCAGGAACTATTAGCTTTTTAGATGAATATGACCTCTCTCTTGTCACCTTATTCGCCTTGCTGCTTTTTCTACTGTCCCACACCTTCACGGCGCTAAAACAGGTTATGCTAAGTAAATATGTCAGTAAAAATCAAATTATTGGTTCTATATGTGTTTATCTACTGATTGGTGTCTCATGGTCAATTATCTATCTAATCCAGATCGAACTGTTTCCGCAGTCATTTAATGGTATCGAGGCTAAACCTTGGTTTGATAACATGTTTGAAACTATTTATTTCAGTTTTATCACGTTAACAACCGTGGGTTATGGCGATATTTCCCCTGCGTTACCGATACCGAGGTTCTTTGTTTTTATTGAATCTATTTTAGGCAGTTTTTACCTCGCCATTATGGTGGCGAGTTTAGTCAGTAACCGATTAAACCAAGCATCACCTGACGAGTAAACGCACCTCTAATCATCATTGAGGTGCGTTACCGCTTCTTAGTTAGTCATGACAACTTGCTCTTTCGAGTCAAACGTTAACCCTGGCTTTAATTTAAAGTCGTGAAAATTAAAGCCATCGCTAAATACCGCACTACTTGCCTGTGTAGTCAAAGCTTCGGTAAATACCATCGGTGTTTCGAACACGCTGCGATCGCCATGCGGAGACCAGCTACCGGTAATGGCGACTTTTGGCGTGCCCTCTTTAAGCCCTAGCATTTCATGATCCCAATACGGACTGTGGAAATAGACATTGCCCGCGACCGCAGTATAAGTCTCGCCATTTAATAACCACTCGGTTTCACCACCAAGGATGTAATAAAATTCTGGCGTGGCATGGGAATGGGTTACATATTTGCCCTTTGGCCCATTGGCAATATAAGACATATTAAAATCATAAAGTTGCTCTGGCACTGTGGCTTGAAAAATCCCTTTCATACGCACGATCTTATCCCACGCGGCTAATAAATCGCCGCCTTTCGCGGCATCTTTTGCCCAGAAAAATGATTTCGGATCTATCTTAGTAAAATCGAGCCACTGCACATCTTTCTCATTGGAAAATAGCGGCGTGAGTGGATAACGGGACAATACCGAGTCAGCCTTACCTTTCATCGCCGCTAACTGCTGAACTTGATGGCCATAAAAGCTATCCTTAGCAGGTTCAGTCACTGAACTATGCTGTAGTGGGGTAAAACGTTGGCGCTCAGACTCATCCCACTGCTCAAAATTAGCAGGCATAACCGCTTCTAACGGTTGCGCGTGGAAATTACACCCCGTTAAGTAATAGCCATAATTTAAATATGTCTGATCACCTTCTGGTGCCCAACGAAACCACAGTATTTTAGCCGGTTTATCTGACAGCACTTTAATACGGCGTTGTGATAACGACTCTAACTTCACCGACGTACCGGTATAACCAGCGATGGTATCATCATCAACAGTCACCTCAACAGCGCCTTCTAATACATGAAAACTGCCCGGCGCAGCATCAGAAAAACGCGGTAATAATGCGCCGGGAGCCAAGGCCAATTCGACAATTTTAAAATCCGGATGATCCAGCACCGTTTTAACTTTCACTGCGGCACGTAACTGGCGCAACTCCGTAGCCGATACCGCTTTAATCGCATCCCAATCACTGCTAAATACCGCTTCTAATGGCTGCCAAGGTGATGTTGATGAATTAAACTCGGGCTGCACCAGGTCCGTTCCGCTAAACGATTGAGGCGCATTCGGATTAGCAACATCCACTTTACGCTTCTCCCGCATCGCTTCAAAGATACCATTGGCGGGATCATTTTTTTTATTCTCCGCTTTTTCAACATAAATATCTTGCGAGATATCTTTATAAGAAAAAACTTCCCCTACCTTAGGAATATACTGCTGTGCGTATAACGAGGTTGATACTACGGCTAGCGTCAGCGCGGTAGTCATTATTGATAATTTCATATTGTGTCCCTGCTAAATATTGGCGGTGATAAATGGAAAATATAGCGACTTACGCATTAAAAAAAGAAACGTCTTAATTTGATTTTAAACACATCATCTTTGGTTAATCCCTCACCCTGACCATCGATAGTGGTATCGTTTTGCTTGTGGTTATATTCTAAAATGTACCACCATTTTTTATCGTCAGTGATTGATGAGCCCCAAGACAAATTAATGTTCTTTTGTTCGTACTCGACCCCTTCACCTGACAACTTGTAATATTCAGGAAACAACATGAAATAAGAGCCATTATCTCCTACATATTTAGATAAATAAGCCGCTAACATGGTGCCTTTTGCATGTCGAACACCCATTGTTTTCAAATCAAACTTAGAATCGAGGTAGGCTACTTGCGGAAATAAATTTAACTTCCAACTTGTACTGATCGGTACTAACGAAATAAAACCGAGTGCATGCATATCAACATCCATGTAATCATTATCTTCGGCTAAACGAAAATAATCATAAGACACCCCAGCTTTAGGAACCCCTGACAATCCGGTATTCATCACATTATAAAATTGATAGCGCGATGCAGAATACTCTTGATCATCATTCCACTCCCCTTCGGCATGTAACATATACGAGACATCAGCGTTGTACTTGCCCGATATCTCCATACTAAAAATGCCACTGCTGTCATCCTTTACCGCGAGTGTCACTGACGTTCTAACTTTAGTGAGATCCGCTGAATCTGGCTGATTGTCTTCCGCTGCGGCGGGTGCTGCCAAAGGTAAGCATAAAGCAAGTAACGTCTTAGATAATTTCATTGTCATTTTTTAAACCGTCCAGGTATGAATGAGCCTCTACCATCACAGTTAGCAATCCGGATAACAACCTAAAAGTTTCTTTATCGTTTCGCAAAAAACACATTAAAAACAAACAGTTGAAACAACAAGTCATGTTGTCACCTATTTGTTAACATTTGAGCTGCATCACATCAATATATAGCTAAATATAGAAATTAGACGTTATAATTGAGTTTATAGAGAACACATAGTCGTGAATCACGCTATGTAAACCAAGGTAGCTTATGATAAATGAACAAAAACAAAACTATTTCAAAGAGATACATAAGCTTAATGAGTATTTTAGATTAAGTGCTGAAGTATTATTGAAAAAGCGCCACCTAAATTATGGCGCTTATATCGTGCTCAATAGCATTTTTGATAACCCAGACATCACCCAATACAAAATAGCCAAAACAACAGGATTTTCGGTACAACGGGTCCATCAAATAGTGAATATGCTGGAAGAGCGTGACTTGCTTATCCGCGTTAACATTTCAAAATACAAAAAACAGCTGCAATTAACATCCCAAGGCAACGAAGTCGTTAATACCACAGAATCAGAGTTAACCGCGCAATTTAAAGCGATGTTTCGTGACCAACAAGCTCTCGTCGACACACTGTCTCAATCGATCAAAGCCATGAACCAATATTTAAATACCAGCAATGTAGGCACACTAGCGTAAGCTAAAGTCTAAAACTGGCGATTTTAAGCAATACAAGTAACTAATTTGTGTATAAAATACCCTAATAAGCCATAATTAGTAGTGCATTTCCGCATCGTTAACTTGTCGCTATCTGTGCGCAATAAGGAATTACCATGGATTTTATTCAAATACCACTCACCGTATTTTTAGTTTTCGTCGCCCCGCTGTGGCTAATTTTAGCTTACCGCAGTAAACGTCAATCAAATCAAGGCCTATCTGAAAAAGATCAAGAAAACTTACAAGCATTGATTAACCGCACAGAGCAACTGCAAAAGCGTATCATTTCACTCGAGTCGATCTTAGATGCCGAGACACCGAAATGGAGAGAACGATGAGCGTACAAGCTTTATATCGAGATACGGAGAATGGCAAACTCGGCGGTGTGTGTGCGGGTTTAGCAGCCAGCGTTGGGGCTGAAATTTGGCTTATTCGGCTATTATTTGTCTCCTTGTTTTTATTTACCGGTTTCTTTCTTGCCATTGTGATTTATGTCATTGCTTGGCTGTTATTAGAAAAGATGCCAGTCCAGAAGCAAAAGAAAAACAGCATCTATGCCAACCATTCAATGAAGAAAAAATCGTGGCAACAAGGACATTCGGCGGAAAAAATACTCGAAAATATTAGCGCAGAACTCGACGAACTCGACAAAGACCTGCAGAAAATGGAAGATTATGTGATCTCATTTTCATTTAAAATGGATCGTGAATTTAACAAAAAATAAATGTAATGTTATGATTTTTTAATAGATATATAGGCACATGCGAATATACACATGTACATTGATAACGGACTATCAAAGGAGAGTATGATGAAGCTAACCATGCCATTTCTTGTCACCATATTACTCGTTGGCTGCACGACAACTGAATACAGTGCGACTAGCGGATACAGCACAACCAATCAATTGACCAAAGTCGAAACCGGTGACCTAACTCAATTTGCACAACAAAATACCACCTTTGCTTGGTATCCCGGACGCGGTAAAACATTCCTTCCCGAAGACAGCAATCAAACCTTATTTACTAGCTTTACTGAAAATGCCATCACCCAGATAATGCAAGATAAAGGCTATATCTTCACTCATAATGTACAACAAGCTGACTTTCTTATTGGTTATGGTTTGGCTGTAGAATCTGAACTCTCTGATGAGGAAATTTTTAACAAAGTGGGGTCAAACCTCGGTTTATCTATGAGTCACCTCGACCCAGATAAATTTCAAAAAGGCAGTGCACTTATCGCCTTTTATAACCCCCGTACTATTCAAACGGAGTGGCAGGTCCTCGCGCAAGGTATCGCTAAAACTGGGCTATCAAAGCAAGACCGTAAACAGAAAATTGAAGCGGTGATGTTTTCTATGCTTAATCACGTACCAGCAAAAACAGCACCATGATAATCGCAACCGTCACTCAGCTTGATCATACTGGCGTTGATACATAAATAAGCAAATAAACCCATCAGCTCAAATAAAACAATGTATTACCCGCAATTAACGCCAAGCTAGCCAATTTATGCTACCTTGGCGTTTTCTATATCTACTTCTATCTAATTTGGAGACAACCATGCCGTTATCTATCAAACCTGTAGCAATCGCTGTACTCGGTGGCCTGCTTACGATGGCCGGACCTGCTTATGCAGAAACCATTAAATTGCGTATTCTAGAGACGACGGATATCCATACCAACGTCATGGATTATGACTATTACAAAAACAAGCCGACAGAAAAAACCGGCCTTGTGCGTACCGCGACATTGATAAAAGCAGCACGCGCTGAAGTCATCAATAGTGTACTGGTTGATAATGGTGATTTGTTGCAAGGTAGTCCAATGGGTGACTACATGGCCGATAAAGGCCTGCAACCAGGTGATGTACACCCTGTTTACAAAGCCATGAATCAACTTGGTTATGAAGTAGGTAACTTAGGGAACCACGAATTTAATTACGGCTTAGATTTCTTACAAGAAGCAACTAATGACGCTAACTTCCCGTATATCAATGCTAACGTTATCGATCTTAAAACGGGTAAAAACATGTTTACCCCGTACATTATCAAAACCAATACCTTTAAAGATACTGACGGCGTAGAGCACCAAGTTAAAATTGGTTACATCGGTTTTGTACCACCGCAAATCTTAATCTGGGATAAGAAAAATCTAGAGGGTAAAGTTGAAGCGTTAGACATCAAACAAACAGCCGAAAAATTTGTACCGCAAATGAAAGCGCAAGGCGCTGATATCATTCTGGCGATCCCTCATTCAGGTGTATCAGCTGACCCGTATAAAGTAATGGCTGAAAACTCAGTTTACTATCTAACTCAAGTACCGGGTATTGATGCCATTGCCTTTGGTCATTCCCATGCGGTATTTCCGAGCGAGAGCTTCTCTAAGTTACCTGGCGCTGATATCAAAAAAGGCACAATCAACGGTATCCCAGCAGTCATGCCGGGTCGCTGGGGCGATCACGTGGGTATCATGGATCTAGTATTAGACAAACAAGGTGATACGTGGAAAGTAACCAACGCACAAACTGAAGCCCGCCCTATTTTCGACAAATTAACTAAGAAAGCATTAGTAGCCGCTGATGAAAAAATGGTTGCCGCAGTACAAGACGACCACAAAGCAACACGTAATTTTGTCAACCAGCCTATCGGTAAAGCAAGTGATGTGATGTACAGCTTCCTTGCACTGGTACAGGACGACCCAACAATCCAAATTGTGAACCTAGCGCAGCAGGATTACGTGCAACGCTTTATTCAAGGCGACCCTGATCTAGACGGTATTCCAGTACTTTCAGCGGCTGCACCGTTTAAAGCTGGCGGCCGTGGTAACGATCCAACTAACTTTACTGAAGTTGAATCAGGTCAGTTAACCTTCCGTAACGCCGCTGATCTATACCTTTACCCAAATACCCTAGTAGCAATGAAAGTAACCGGTAAAGAAGTAAAAGAATGGCTGGAATGTTCTGCTGGTCAGTTTAACCAAATCGACTTAAACAGCACGGCACCACAAGGTCTAATCAACTGGGATGAATTCCGTACTTATAACTATGATGTGATTGACGGCGTTAAATACGGTATCGATTTATCACAGCCAGCACGTTATAACGGCGAGTGTAAACTGATTAATCCAGATTCAAACCGTATTACCGACTTAACGTTTGAAGGCAAACCGGTAG
>NZ_JASJHF010000280.1:0-3949 GCF_033791185.1 Moritella sp.
TTAACTCTTTAACTCTTTAACTCTTTAACTAACTAACAGCTTACATCGCCGCATTAAAGATAGCGCAGATTTCTTCATGAGTTGCTTGTTTTGGATTAGTAAAACCACACGCATCATTCAGAGCATTTTTTGCTAATTCAGGGATATCTTCAACTTGTACATTTAAGCTGGTTAGTCCCGTTGGAATGCCTACCGCTAGCGCTAATTCTTTAATCGCTGCAATCGCCGCTTCAGCACCTTGTTCAGGGGTCATTGCTGTTACATCAACACCCATCGCTTTAGCAACATCACGTAGACGCTCTGGGCAAACTTGGGCGTTATAGGCTTGCACATATGGTAGTAATACTGCATTACATACCCCGTGTGGTAAGTCGTAGAATCCACCCAATTGATGCGCCATTGCATGCACATAACCCAGTGATGCATTATTAAATGCCATACCCGCCATGAACTGTGCATATGCCATTTGTTCGCGCGCTTCGATATTTTCGCCATGTTCTACTGCTGTACGTAAATGCGCTTGGATCAGCTCCATTGCTTTAATGGCAACTGCATCGGTAATAGGTGTTGCTGCAATGGATACATATGCTTCAATCGCATGGGTCAAGGCGTCCATACCGGTCGCAGCGGTTAATGATGCTGGTTTAGCTAACATTAACTCTGGATCATTAACTGACATTAACGGCGTGGTATTTTTATCCACAATCGCCATTTTAATATGAGTTGTTTCATTCGTGATAATACAAAAACGCGTCATTTCAGAAGCAGTACCTGCAGTGGTATTAATCGCAACTAGCGGAAGCTGGGCTTTTTCTGATTGATCAACACCTTCGTAATCAGCGATATTGCCACCATTGGCAGCTACAAGTGCAATGCCTTTAGCGCAATCATGTGGAGAACCACCACCTAATGAGATCACGAAGTCACACGCGTGTGCATTTAATAGTTCAAGACCGTCAGCAACATTGGCCGTAGTTGGGTTTGGCTGTGTGCCATCAAAAACGGCAGATGCAACATCGCGCGCCGTCAATAAGTCTTGTACTTGCTTTACCATACCGATGCTATTAATGACTTTATCGGTAACGATTAATGCTTTTTTGAAACCATGAGATTTGATCGCGTCAGCCGCTTGAATTAGACAGCCAGCGCCCATTAGATTGTAAGCAGGAATAAAGAAGGCAGTGCTCATAATATATCTCCAAAATAAATCAATAATGATTGCCGCAGTACACTATTCAAATCCACTGTAGGTAATAATTATCCCAATATGGCAGTTTGCAGAGAACTTCCCTACAAATTAACCACTTTGAGGTAATTGTAACTACTATCTTTAGTAAATAAAGGATTTTGTAAAGAGAAAGCCTATTCACTACCTAGTTTGGAATACTCATCACATAATTAGGTAATTAAGATGCAAATTAAAGTGCATTTAAGGGATGAGAGGCTCTTTGCCAGGGCGATACCAATAAACTATTCACAAAATCTGCAGTTACATCAGCAACTTGCTTATACAACCAATGCGGCTGGTTATCTTTATCGACTAATAATGCGCGGACCCCTTCAACTAAGTCGCCATGTAAACAAACGTTAACGGCAATATCGAGCTCTAGTCGAAAACAATCTGCGAGCGACAGATCCGTATATTGCGTTATTTGTTGATACAAGATATGTGCCGATATTGGGCTGCCTAACAGCAACTTATTAATGCCTTTCTGTAGCCAATCACTATTATGCTGATGGGCTTCAATATCACTAATCACATCCGTTAAATTAGATTTCTTGCTCAACGCAGTAAACAAATCTTGATGTGCAGACAGATTATCAGCGGCAAATAAGCTGTCGTCATAAAGCCCATCGAGTACCATATCAACTTGCTTCGTATGTTCGGCGGCATCTAAATGCCAGTCAAGTGCGCGTAAATCAGAACATAATCGCGTTTGTTGTAAAGATGGGATTAAATACTGACTTAAACCAAGATATTTTGCATCATTGGCATTAATGCTCGCGCCTGTCAGCCCTAAAAATAGCCCTACGCCGGGATGCGGTAAGCGATTTAAAAACCAAGTTGCACCAACATCAGGAAATAAACCTATGGTTATCTCGGGCATGGCAATACGTGCGGTTTCTGTTACCACCCGATGACTCGCCCCCATAAACAAGCCTAACCCGCCGCCCATAATAATGCCGTCCCCCCAGACAATAAGTGGCTTACCAAAATTATGCAGTAAGTAATCCACTTGATACTCTGCCGTAAAGTACTCACTCACGACCTGTTGCTTGGCAACGTTTCCTTCTGTATTGACCAAGGCTTGCTGGAGAGATTTAACATCACCACCGGCGCAAAATGCTTTTTCACCGCTACTGGTCAACAACACACTGACAACCCGTTTATCAGACTGCCACGTGAGTAATTGTTGGCGCAGTAATGGGAACATATCAGCACTCAAGGCATGTAACTGACGTGGTTTATTAAGGCTAATAAGACCAATAATATGCCCATCATTAGTCGCTAATTCATCAAACAATACACTCGCTTCCATGTGAACTCCAACTGAATAAAAAACCAGTGTAGCTAGGTTAGGAATTGAAATCTATTGCGAGATATCAAAAATACTCACGTTGTGGCATAATAGCCCCACAAAATTTAGAGGATTAATTCAATGACTATCAAAACAACGCTATTACAACGCAGTGATTCTAAATGTGAAATGTGCACATCAGAATCTAACCTATCAGCTTATGAGCTACCTGAATCACCAGAAAAAAGCTCTGACTGTGCAGTAATGCTTTGTGATACTTGCCTTGATCAAATCAACACTTCTGATGCACTTGATGCAAACCATTGGCGTGGCCTAAACGACAGCATGTGGAGCCAAGTACCAGCAGTACAAGTACTTGCATACCGCATGCTTCACCGTCTAGATGCAGACTGGTCACGTGATCTACTGGATATGATGTATTTAGAAGAAGACGTAAAAGCATGGGCTGAAAAAGGCGTGTTAATTGCAGCGATGACTGACTCACCAGCACGTGACGTTAACGGCACTATCTTACAAGCTGGCGACAACGTAAACATCATCAAAGACTTACCTGTTAAAGGTTCAAGCTTAGTGATCAAACGTGGTACCGCAGTACGTAATATCGGTTTAACAGATAATCCATTACACATTCAAGGCCGTGCAAACGGTACTGCAATGGTAATTATTTCTGCATACTGTAAAAAAATGTAATTTGCTTAATTTGTCTCGTCCTAGAATACGTTGACAGTTAACCAGATCAAAAAAGGCCGATTACCCATTCTGATAAAGAAGTGGTAATCGGCCTTTTTTATATGCGGTATAAACCGTTAGCCAATGATGGCATTGTGATATACATCTTGTACATCATCACTGTCGTTTAGTGCGGCTAGGAAACGTTCGAACATTTCAGCGTCATCACCGGTAACTTCAGTTTCTATTTGTGGTAAGAAGGTGATGTCTTCTGCATCAAACTCAATACCAGCAAATGCTTCTGATAATGCTACTTTAGTTTTGAAGAATTCAGTGTGTGGAACATAAACAGTAATAGAACCATCTTCGTTCTCTACATCAGCAACGTCAACTTCAGCTTCCATTAATGCTTCTAATACCGCATCTTCGTCATCAAATTTGAATTCAAATACCGCTTGATGATCAAACATGTGCGATACCGAACCTTGCGCACCCAGTTTCGCGCCATTCTTAACGAATGCTTGACGAACGTCAGTGAAAGTACGCTTACCGTTATCAGTTAGACATTCAACGATAACCATACTGTTACCTGGACCAAAACCTTCATAACTTGCGCGTTCATAATCTTCGCCACCAGCGCCAGCTGCTTTTTCAATCGCACGGTCAATTACGTGTGTTGGTACTTGGTCTTTTTTCGCTTTTTCAATGATTCGACGAAGACTTAAGTTGTTGTCAGGGTC
>NZ_JASJHF010000281.1:0-7708 GCF_033791185.1 Moritella sp.
TGGTCTTATACACCGCCTGCATCGCCAGCGACTCACCAATAAAGCCTTGGTAATTATGTTTAGGTAAACTACTTTCATAATTAGCAACCAAGTTAATTAACTCACGTTGCTTCAGAGCATTACGTACTGTAATCGACAGGCGTTTGGCATCAAAAGGTTTAACGAGAAAATCAAATGCACCCGCTCGCATCGCATCAACAGCAAGATCGATAGATGCATGGGCAGTGATCATAATCGTACTAATATCGGGATGGTGTTGCTGCACTGTCATTAAAATATCCATGCCTGACATATCAGGTAGCTGAATATCTAAAATCAATAAATCAGGTTGCCAACGAGTGAGTTCAAGCAATGCCTCTCGCCCTGATTGCACATGCGTAACACTCGCGCCTTCGTTATGTAAATAAACACTGTAAATGGCACCAATAGAGGCACTATCTTCGACTAATAACGCAGTAAACCCCATGTAATGACTCCTTGTCATCGCTATCCTAAGTACTTATGTTTAATCTTTAATTTTAGTGACTAATTAAAGATTAGTGTGAAATGTAGCGCCGCCATGCTGAAAATTGTAAACCACGCCACAGATTTCGATAAAAATACAGTAATAACAAGGTATTTATCGACAGTATAATGAACTCAATTAAACGATAGCCAGTCACTTTGCTAATATTGATACTCAATAGAATGATAAAAATTGCCCAAGATATAACTAAGTAGGATTTACAATAAGGTAAGTAAACCAAACGCTGACTGATCACATAGAAGAGTATGCCGCGGATCAAAACCGTTAGCACCATGGTCGCCAACAAACCAGTCAGGCCATGCTCACCAATTGCCCAATAACCAACAATGAGTAAGTGCAGCGCACAAATACCATCAATAAACGATGTCCACCTGGCACTCTGTTTCAAAAAACAACCAATATTCAATAACTCGGAGTGAAAACGTAGCGCCATAATCAAGCACATCCAAGGGATCAGACTGATACTGTCTCGGTAACTTTCGGGCAGCATAATGTCCATCATAATCGGCGCCATAAACAGCATACTCCCAGCCAACAACATGCCAATTTGCACACCGAGTACCGCATATTTAGCCCCCAACTCAGGATCTGTTTCGTGTACCTGAAAACGCCTTGCGTACCACCACATTCGAAATGGTTCAAAGGCCACCGATATCATTAATCCAAATTGCCCCGCAGCAAAAAAAATGGCTAATTGTTGCTTACCTAAATGGATCACGACCAACCAGTTTTCAGCGCCATTAAGGCAATATACAAAAAGTCCCGAACAAACAATAAAAGCGATATAACGGTAGTGCTCTAAAGAAAAACTGGCGCGCCGTCCTTGCAGATGGACGCGGAAATAAATTAACACTGCAACCGCAATAGCAGAACTACTAATCGCACTCGATAGCATCATCCCGGTGACACCATAACCCGATAACAGTAAACCAATCGACAGTAGGGTTTGTAATCCACCTTGTGCCACAGAAAATACCATAAAAGGCACTGCGCGATGCGTCATTCTAAAATAGCAATACGGCACGGTAAGTAATGATGAGAGAGATAAGCTAATCAGTAATAATTGCAGGTCAAATAAGCGTAAACTCACCGGTAACCACGTCATGATCAACCCGCTTAAAGGCAACGCAAGCGCAAGGAACAGCATCGAACACAATAGTGATAACCTAAAGCATTGGCGCATAACAGCATCGTTGTCTTCTTTATCCTGACTGCTCGCAAACCGAAATAATATATCCCCTAAACCTAACGTCAAAAATAAGCTCATCATAGAGGCAATACTGACTAAAAAATTAAGCTCACCATAGTCAACCTGCGTTAACATCCGAGTGACAATCGGCATCATCACAAAACCCAAACCTTTTAATACAAAGATACCCAGCGCATAAATAAGCATCTCTCTTAGGCTATTCATTTAACACTTACCTCTTCAATTAAATGGGATAATCGATGTGCTTGCACTTGGGCATTAAAACATAGTTCAACACGCTGCCTTGCAAGGACCCGCATTTGCTCCCGGACATTATTTTGACAGTGAGTAAAAGCTTCTATTGCTAGCTTTAAAGCCATGACATCTTTGGAGGCGACGACATAGCCAGTCTCTTCTGTGACAATTTCACGACAGCCCATCACATCACTCGTTATCACCGGTAACCCCATTGCCATCGCTTCTTTTAATACCATAGGACCAGTATCACTCTCACCATCAGCCGTGACACAAAACGGCGCCACAAAACCATCATAATTAGCGCCTTTTTCAGCGATCCAATGCGGCGATCGATACCCGAGTAAGCGTACAAAGGTTTGTAGTTTGAGTTTTTTGATCAAATGATAGAGCTGTTCCTGTGAAGGGCCTTGACCAACAATATCAAGATGAGGCCGCTGATTTTCGGCAATCAGTGCCAGCGCTTCTAACGCGTAGGCAACTCCTTTTTTTTCAACTAGGTGGCCGAAAAACAACAGTTCTAATTGGTTATGCGCTGGTGCCGGATGGGCGGGAAAGCATGATATATCTACGCCACTGTGCAGCAGCAATGGATGTTTATCCCCCAACTGTTGAAATTTTTCGACCATGTCTTGGCACTCCGCAATATTAAAATCACACGCGGCTAATTTAAATCGCATATCATCATTATTTGCGTATATGTCATGTCCATGACCCACGCTCGAAGTGGTAATATCAAGCCAGCGAGCAGCAACCAGAGTGTACGCTAAACTGCAATGCATAAAATGACAGTGGAAATGGTCACAGTGATGCTTATTAGCAAGATAAGCGAGTTTCGAGCCATAAATCAGTAATAATCGAGTTGAAATGGCATGTTGATGCTGAGCGCAATGCAAGGCTTTAGTCATTGCCAATGGCCGCTTGGCAACGAATGCCGATACTTGCTTATTTGACGCAAGGTTGACATCAATAACATTGACACTGCTGGGTAAGGTGACTGCTGATTCACGTTTAATAAAACAAAATACGGTCACTTTATGCCCCGCTTTCGCTAATGCGCACACTTCTGTTACAACAAATTTTTCAGCGGCGATTGGGAATTCAGGAACCACAATTGCGATATGTTTCATTGCTATACCTTTAGCAAGAGAGTTAATCTAAGTATAGAAATAATAACGATAATAGCATTGTAGAAGTGAATTTTTCGAAGCGCTGCCGTATAATATTTTGTTCTATAGTATGAATGAGTGTTTTTGACCATGTATATTGCTCCCAACTGGCGCATCCTAACGATTGGCGATGGTGATTTATCATTTTCTAACGCCTTGCTGCAACACCATGCGCCAAAGCAATTAACAGCGACGATCTATGATCCCCTTGTTACCCTACAAGATAAGTATGGTGATGATTTTTATCTAAAGTTAATCGCTAACAACTGCCAAGTATTAACCGGATTTGATATTACCAAACCAACAACATGGTCTGAAATAAGTCGCCATAGCTTTGACTTGGTCATTTTCCAATTCCCATTGGTGCCAGGTTTTACGTCTAAAACAGAGTTTAATGAAAAATGTGCTGGTATTGGTATTAACACCCTTAACCGTCGCCTGTTACGCCAATTTTTAATTAATGCCAGCGAGCAGTTACTCGACCCAGCAGGTCCACAGCTGTGTTACATCACCAGTAAGGATGTAAAACCTTATTCTGAATGGAATATTGAACATTCATTGATACTCAATACCGGGATAAATTACTTGGGTGAAATGAATTTCGACATTAGCAATTTTCCGGGATATCGTATTCGTAATGTCGATCGAGATAAGCACGTCAAAGACACCAAAGGTATTACTTATGTTTGGAGTCCGCGTCCTGCATCACAACTGACTCAGGCGCTTAGCTTGCAGCTCGTCCAGCCACCAGTACTAGCTGATGATTGCTGTCATTATTGCCAAGCAGGTCCATTTACCTCTGAACAACATAAACAAGCCCATGAAAGCTCACGTAAACACTTACGGATGAAGGATTTCGAATTGCAATGGCTTGCTGATTTACAAACCGCTTAAATGTAATAAAATCAAGGTGATAAGTATCAACATTAACGATCAATTAAAGCAATTAACCAATATCTCGGAGTTATTAAATTTCTTTGAGATTGGTTTTGACAGCGGTTCTATTCATGAATGGCAAGGCGACTTGCTAAAACGCTTTAATGGTTATGTGATATTAACAAAGCCACAAGATTGGTTTGATTATCGTCGCTGCTTGAAGAATGCTTACTGCAAGATACAACGCGGGCGCTTAGATAACAGCAGTAACACACGCTCCGCTTGTCGTGGCTGCACCTCGTGTGAAAGACGTTAATTGGACATCGAAGATTAACAAGCACCAATAAAAATCACTGCAAGCTATACTTTACTAGTACAAAACAGCTAATGAGTGGAGCGAATTATGTTTTTTAAACATAGAAGCAATAACGACATGATCGAAGTAATAGGACAAGATGATCTGACTAATTTATTTCATGATACTGTATTAGGTCGTTATCAGGTTGGTGAAGAGCAGCAAGACCCCGAACCATTTAAGAAATCGGATTTGCTTTTTCTATCAGGCGAAGAACTGCCTCGCTGCTGGACCGATCCTCATTACCGAGAACACGACCATTGATTTAAACGGGAACATCTCAGTTCCCGCTTAATCCATTTACAAGCTAGGTTTCATTGCCGCATCATTTGCGTAGCGACGACGTACCCAAAGTATGCTTATTACGACCAATAGCGCAGCTACCAGCATAACCGAACCAAGGTTAAACTGATCTTTCGCGCCCATTAAAGATGCAGCTAATGTCGCAAGACCGGCGCCTAAATTTTGCATACCACCTAAAATAGCACCCGCTGTCCCAGCATGATGAGGGAAAGGTTGAATTGCCGCTGTTGTAGCTGCTGGGAATATAATGCCAGCACCAATAAACGAAATAAACCCACCACCAATCAATGACACCACAGTGACCAATCCAGCCATACCCGGAATAACAATAACCAACGCACCAATAATTAAGGTCGCCATGCCGATATTAAACAAATGGCGTTGACCGATACGCACCGATAAGGTTGCTGATAACCACGCGCCCAATAAATATCCAGGCAATGGTAATACAAACAACCAACTAACGGTTGTTGGATCGAGTTTTAACACACTGCCAAGTAATACACCCGCTGCCGCTTCAAACACCGCAATACCCGCAAATGTCGCGATCAAACAAAATACATAACCTTGAAATTGACGGTTACTCAAAACATAACTATAACTGTTCCAAACGCGTTCATTACGGCGATTTTCTTTAGGCAGCGTTTCATCAAACATGGTAAACATTGCTAATGTAACCAGTGCACCAAAAACCAGTAAAAATACATAACTTGCATGCCAATCAAATGCCATCGACAGATAACCACCGACTACTGGTGCCAGTAATGGTGAAAAGATCACGCCCATGCTCACTAAGCTATTTGCTCTGTGCAGTGAAGCACCGTCATAGCAATCACGAGTGACCGTTCGCGACATTGCTCCCGCACAGCCAGTGCCAGAACCTTGAATAAAACTCGCCAATAAAAACAATTCAAAAGACGAAGCAAACAATGCGCCTAACGTACCAAGTAAAAAAATCAACATCCCCGAGATGATCACCGGACGTCGACCAATGCGATCAGATAATGGCCCATAAATAAACTGTGATAAGCCATAAGGGATCAAGTAAGCAGCCATAACCGCTTGTAAATACGTTGGCTGAACAGCAAAGTCGCTGGCCATCGCCGCAATCGATGGCACATACATCGTTTGTGTCATTTGCCCTACAGCGGTCAGCGTAATAATTAGAAATAGTAATTTTGCCATGTTGGCAGAAGACGATTGTTGTAGCACAACCATACCCTCACAATAGTATATGAATATAAATCGGTATTTAAGACTAAAGACCGCAATTATTAGAGATAAACCCTAGTTGGATTGATAATGAAAAGATTGGAGACAGGATAAATCCATATACGCAATATCTTACTCTGCATTTCAGGCGGAATAATAATCCTGGGCAGCGAGTTAGGCAAGTAAAAAATCAAGTCTATTCAGTACATTTTCAGTTGATTTCAGATTAGTTTTTGTAATGTGTTTACAAGGTGTTAAATTATCGTTTCATAATATAAATAATTAGCTTTTATCCTCTATAACATACCGAAAATAAAAATATATATTACACTAATAATAATAAGGAAAATGAAACTAACAAGCACCGTGAAGCGCTCACTGAGGGGAAAGTATGAATAATAGTGATCTTATTTTTATCGCGTTTTCAATTATTACTCTAATTAATGTTGCACGAGCAGTATCGTCGTTACGCTGCCTGCTCTATCGTATGAGAGATATAGACCCGTTACTTTATCAACGCGTCAATGGACGAGTATTTTTTAAAACTGAAGGTAATTATTCAAAGCAGATGCAGCTATTCCATTACATTCACCGTAATGAACATTTACAACATTTTGACGAGTACTTTATTTATCGCTGCAATAAGGTCAAAAAAATATTTACCGTAGCCAGTTATTTTGTCATGTTAAATATTCTTCTCATTCCAATATTGATGTATCTCGACCTGTAATAACCGTCGTAATAACAATCCCATTAAAACAGGCAACAGTGATAAACAGCTCTGGAGCGAGTATGGTTAAAATCCTATTTTGATGCCTAAACTCGCTTCTAATTTTAAATCCACATCTTCCACAACATACAAACTAGGGCCAAGCTCAGCATAAAATATAATTTTCTCAAAAGGCAGCTGAAATCCGACTCCAGAACGCACCGCCACCTTATGCTTATTGTGGTCGACAAGTTGAGCTCCCAAATAAGCATACAAAGGTGCCAATTTAGGTTTGTCCAATAATGCAGCAACACTAAATGTCTTATCAAACGCAAAACCAAAATCTTTTGCCCCTAAAGAAAATCGCAAATCATCGCGCTGATACTGAAAACCAGACATAGGCTTACCCAAAAAGAAACCGATTTGTTGCTTCGCAAAACTATTAAATGGATATACCAAAAGCACTATAAGCATTATTTTGATCTTAAGTTTAACCATGAAAACCTCACCAAAAAGTATTATGAACCAAGACTGTTTTAATTAAATTGAAATGATATACAAAAGACTAGCTGCTAATAGTTCAATCTGCTATTCAACTGATATTTAAATTACCAGCAGACTAAACCGACCAGTTAAACGGGTTATCAAAAATAACGACTTGATCGCTGAAATCCATAAATTTAACGCTAATATAATAAATCATACGTATGTTTGAATTTGTTGTTCAAAAAATTTTAGGTTGAATAACCGCTTGTATCAGCGATGCTGCATAGCACAACTAACTAGGCATCACTTTATATTCACAACACAATTTAATAGATAGGACGAATTATATGTTATCGAATGCCGCTGTAGAAAAAATCGAATTGAATGGACTCAATTGTATTGCTGATTTGATACAACACACATGTGAAAGATTTGCTGATAAGCCAGCTTATACTTGCTTAGGTAAAACCCTTACCTTTAAAGAAATCGATACGCTTTCTGCCGCGTTTGCAGCTTATTTACAAAACCACACCGAACTAAAACCTGGTGATAAGATTGCAATTCAATTACCCAGCATTACTCAATTTCCAATTGTTGCTTATGGTGCCACCCGGGCAGGATTAGTATT
>NZ_JASJHF010000282.1:0-14758 GCF_033791185.1 Moritella sp.
GGTTTGCATTTTTCTACCTTTGAAGCATTTATTCTAGCAGCGATTATCGGTGCCATAATTGCAGGTGTCGGCAAGATTTTTATTAACCGAATTAAAATCGATCCCAAAGCGGACAGAAAGATGCACTTTGCCAATGTTGAAAAAATATTTGCATTATTAATGGTGGTAACTGCTTGTGCGATGGCATTTGCCCATGGTTCAAACGACGTAGCAAACGCGATCGGTCCACTGGCCGCAGTTGTGTCTATCGTTGAACACGGTGGTGAAATTGCCGAGAAAGCTGAGCTAACGTGGTGGATCTTACCACTGGGTGGTGTAGGTATCGTTATCGGTCTAGCAACGATGGGGCATAAAGTAATGTCCACTGTTGGTACCGGTATTACTGAACTAACACCAAGTCGTGGTTTTGCTGCTCAGTTAGCAACAGCAACGACCGTTGTTATTGCCTCAGGTTCAGGTTTACCAATCTCAACAACGCAAACCCTTGTAGGTGGCGTGTTGGGTGTGGGTATGGCGCGTGGTATCGCGGCCTTGAACCTAAATGTAGTTAGAACAATTGTTGTATCTTGGGTAGTAACACTGCCAGCGGGTGCATTATTAGCGATTATTTTCTACAAGATCTTAGAAGCTATCTTTGTAGTGTAATTGTTTATATTGTTTTTTGAAGGCCATCAACATATTGATGGCCTTTTTTGTAAATCAACTAAATTTCTATTTTTATGACGATAAAATAGCATCTGAAGCTTGTCGAAATTCAATTTTATACTTACTATGCTTATCAGAATATTTCGTCTACGGGACAACTTGTGAAAATTAAACAACTCATTATAGCCTCATTGCTGACACTCGTTAGCTTATCGAGCTTTGCGAAAGAAACACGTTATATCAGTGATGATGTATCTATTTTTATGCATTCAGGTCCGGGTACTCAATACCGCATTATAGGCACCATCAAAGCCGGTGAAGCTGTGACCTATTTACAGACCAATGCGAGTTCTAACTATGTGCAAATCACAACCAGTAAGAACAAAACGGCTTGGATTGACGGTAGTTCACTTTCTCGTCAAGTGAGCTTGAAGATCCGCACCCCGAAGTTACAAGCTGAACTCGCGAAAACCAAACAAGCATTAGCGAAAATCAATAGCAAAAATTCGGCTGCGATTGCCGGATTGACCGATTCGAATCGTGATAAGCTGGCAGGAAAAGAAGCCGAAATCGCGGCGCAAGCAAATAACATTGCCTCTCTAACTGCTGAAAACACAGCATTAACAGATGAAGCAGTACGCTTACGAGAAGAAAATGAGCAACTATCAACACGCTTAGATACTAAACAAGAAGATGAACAACATCGTTTCATTATTCTTGGGGCACTAATTCTTGCGGCTGGTTTAATTGCTGGATTAATCATCCCATCCATTAGATTCCGTAAGAAGAAAGCTAACGGCTGGGATTAATTCCTGACTTAATTTCTGACCTAGTAACATAAGTTACATAAGTCGCTAATCTGCAGATACAAAAGGGATATTCATGTGAATATCCCTTTTTATTAAGCCTTATTACGTGTTGTCGTTATTTAAAGATTTCATCACGCTTAAAGACTAATTCAATATCGGTTGATTCTGCTGCGCAATAATAATAACCATCGGTATCAAATGCCGTTAACTGGTCGACATCCGTCAGTTGGTTATCAATAATGTAACGAGCCATTAAACCACGGGCTTTCTTGGCGTAGAAACTAATAATCTTGAACTTACCGGCTTTACAGTCTTTAAAGACTGGCGTGATCACTTGCCCTTTTAGACGCTTCTTTTGCACTGCTTTAAAGTACTCATTTGATGCTAAATTAATTAATACTTTATCGCCTTGGGCTGCAAGTGTGTCATTGACTTTATCGGTAATGATATCACCCCAAAATTGGTACAAGTTAGTACCACGTCCATTGCTGAGCTTAGTACCCATTTCTAACCGATACGCTTTAATCAAATCAAGCGGTCGTAACAGGCCATACAAGCCCGATAATATACGGAAGTGCTGCTGAGCAAATGCCATATCATCAGCAGTAAAGGTGTCGGCATCTAGACCTGTGTATACGTCACCTTTAAAGGCTAATACAGCTTGTTTCGCATTCTCTGGGGTAAACTCACTCGTCCACTCAGTAAAACGGGCAGCGTTCAATCCAGCTAACTTATCGCTGATTTTCATCAATGAAGATAAAGCCATTGGTGTTAATTGACGACAAACATCAATCAGCTCAGCCGAATGTATGGTTAAGTCAGCTTGGCTATACTGCTCAGTTACAGGCGGCGTTTCAAAATCGAGGGTTTTTGCCGGAGATACCACTATTAACATAACTCTTCCTTACTTCTCTAAACTGCGGTTTACTATTATATGTAGATGATTTGCATTATATGCGAGTGATTACAGCGCTTCTATCGTCACACCATCAAGCATACTATCACTACCCGCTTGACCTTGATTTAATTTAATCATTAAACGTAAATCATTGGCTGAATCAGCATGGTGCAGTGCTTCGCTATAACTAATCATATTGCTGTTATAAAGCGCTAGCAATGCTTGGTCAAAAGTTTGCATGCCCAGCTCGACAGATTTGGTCATCACTTCTTTAATCTTATGTAGCTCATTTTTACGAATTAACTCACTGACTAAAGGACTGTTGAGCAAGATCTCAAATGCACCTCGACGACTGGTACCACCTTGAACAGGGATTAATTGCTGGGCGACGATGGCTTTTAAGTTAAGCGACAAGTCATATAACAACTGTGCATGCTTCTCTTTCGGTACTAAATGCAAAATACGGTCGATGGCCTGATTAGCATTAGTGGCATGTAACGTCGCCATGCATAAGTGCCCGGTCTCAGCAAACGCCAACGCAAACTCCATCGTTTCTTGCGAACGGATCTCACCAATTAAGATCACATCAGGTGCCTGACGTAATGAACTTTTAAGTGCATCTTCAAACGACTCGGTATCAATACCGACTTCACGCTGAGTGACGATACAACTTTGGTGCTCGTGGACAAACTCAATTGGATCTTCAATGGTCAAGATATGCCCCGATGAGTTCTGATTACGATAACCCACCATTGCTGCTTGAGTGGTTGATTTACCCGACCCCGTGGCGCCAACGACCAGCACTAAACCACGTTTTTCTAATGCCGTCTGCTTTAACACTGCAGGCAGGTATAATTCATCCATCGCCGGGATATCCGTTTCGATACGACGGATAACCATACCGGCTTTTTCTAATTGCCAAAATGCACTGACACGGAAACGCCCAATATCCGGCATGAAAATACCAAAATTAGATTCTTTGGTGCGACGAAAAGAAGCGTACTCATCATCAGACATGGCTTCTTTTACCAAGGCTAACGATTGCTCCGCCGTTAATTTGTGTTCTGATATAGCACGTAATGAACCGTGCACTTTAATTGTTGGTGCAATACCAGCAGAAATATACATATCAGAACCTTCGAGTTTTTTCATCGCACTGAAGAGTTGTGGTAGCATTCCCATGTTATTCATCCTTAAAAACTTTGTTGATCAACAGCTCTAATACGCGCTTCTTCGCTGGTGACAATCCCCATGTTGACCAATTCACGTAATGACTGGTCTAATGTTTGCATGCCATGCATCATACCTGTTTGGATCACCGAATACATCTGCGCGACTTTATCTTCGCGGATCAAGTTACGAATAGCGGGGGTACCAATCATGATCTCATGCGCGGCAACACGCCCACCACCAGTACGTTTTAATAGGGTTTGTGAAATAACCGCGCGTAATGATTCCGATAACATCGAACGCACCATGTCTTTTTCTGGCCCAGGGAATACATCAATAATACGGTCAATGGTTTTCGCTGCTGATGTGGTATGCAAGGTACCAAATACCAAGTGGCCGGTTTCAGCGGCGGTTAACGCCAAGCGTATAGTTTCTAAATCACGCATTTCACCGATTAAGATGATGTCAGGATCTTCACGTAACGCCGAGCGTAATGCGGCATTAAAGCTCTTGGTATCACGGTGTACTTCACGCTGATTAACTAAACTTTTTTTATTTTGATGGACAAACTCAATTGGATCTTCGATAGTCAAAATGTGCTTATGCTGGTGCTCATTAATATGATCTATCATTGCCGCGAGTGTTGTCGACTTACCCGAACCAGTCGGCCCAGTCACCAATACTAAACCACGTGGCAGTTCCACAAAATCATGAAAGATATCTGGCGCATTTAACTCTGCCATGGTTTTTATTTCACTGGGAATAGTACGAAAGGTGGCAGCAGGACCACGATGTTGATTAAATGCATTAACACGGAAACGGGCAACGTTATTAATTTCAAAAGAAAAATCGACTTCCAAATGTTCTTCGTAGTCTTTACGCTGTTTATCATCCATAATGTCATAAATCAGCGCATGTACTTGTTTAGCGTCAAAAGCTGGTAAGTTAATTTTACGTACGTCACCATCCACACGGATCATCGGAGGAACACCCGAAGAAAGGTGTAGATCTGACGCATTATGCTTTACACTAAATGTAAGTAGCTCTGTAACATCCATATTCTTTTTAACCTCATTGCAAGTAACATCATGAATACTATATCGATACGATTACAACAGGTTCTGACTCAAATTGAAAACGCGGCAAGCACATCTTTTAAAAAAAGTAGTGAAATTAACCTGCTTGCAGTAAGTAAAACCAAACCCGTGGAACAAGTGATGGCGGTTTACGCACTCGGTCAACGTAAATTTGGTGAAAACTACTTGCAAGAGGCCGTAGAAAAAATTATTCACCTGCAGCAAGACGGTCATTACGACGATATTGAGTGGCATTTTATTGGCCCTATCCAATCGAATAAAACCCGTCCAATCGCCGAGCATTTTGATTGGGTGCAAAGTATCGACCGTTTGAAAGTGGCACAGCGACTGAATGATCAACGTCCTACTGATATGGCGAAACTGAATGTTTGCATTCAAGTTAATATTAGTGCTGAAGACAGTAAATCAGGAGCTGACTTAGCGCAAGCACGCCTGCTAGCGGAGCAAGTGACTAATTTACCCAACTTGGTATTACGCGGGATCATGGCGATCCCAGAAAAAACCGATGATCTCGACAAGCTAAAATCACAATTTAACCAGCTTGAATCGTTGTATTTATCACTTCAGCACCAATATAACCACATAGATACGCTATCGATGGGCATGACCAACGATATGGAACTGGCTATTGCGCAAGGTAGCAACATGGTACGTGTTGGCACTGCCATTTTTGGTGCCCGCGGCTGATCACTCCGTGTCTATGGAATTAGACAGTAATAATCACGTATAAGGAATTAAACAGTAATGATCACGAATAAAAAAATCGCCTTTATTGGTGCAGGAAATATGGCCAGCAGCCTTATCGGCGGCATGATCACAAATGGTTACCCTGCAGAATTAATTTATGCGGCCAGTCCGACACGTACACGCTTAGATGTATTAGAAGAAAAATTTGCCATTAACACCACTCAAGACAATCACTTTGCCGTGACTGCCGCAGATATTATTATTCTCGCAGTAAAACCACAATTAATGGCGGATGTTTGCTCTCACCTTGCCGAGCAAAGTAGCAATTACCGTGGCAAGTTATTTGTCTCAGTAGCCGCAGGCATCACTGTCGAACGTTTACAGAGTTTACTCGCTGACAACCAGCCAATTGTGCGTACCATGCCAAATACCCCAGCCTTGGTCCAAAAAGGCATGACAGGTCTATTCCCATCGCCAGAAGTATCTGATAACGATATCAAAACCATCGATCAAATTATGACCGCAGTAGGTAAAACGTGTTGGGTAGATAACGAAGCTGATTTAAATACCATCATTGCTGCAACGGGTAGTTCACCGGCTTATTTTTTCCTGTTTATGGAAGCGATGCAAGAAAGTATTATCGGCATGGGTTTCAGCCAACAGCAAGCAAGAGAATTAGTCCAGCAAGCGGCGGCGGGTTCAGCAGAATTAGTCATCCAGAATCCACATATTGATTTAGCCACACTACGCCAAAATGTAACCTCAAAAGGTGGTACGACTGCTGAAGCGATCCGTACTTTTGAAGAACAAAACCTGCGCGAGACTGTCAATACCGCAATGCAAGCAGCAGTCACGCGCGCAGAACAAATGCAAAAACTCTTTTAATGCACTAACTCTGCAGCATAATGTTGTGGAGTATATAATCTGACTCGCAGCTGCTTCATTCAAATAAGCAGTTAGCAATTAACTTGAAGGGTAATTTATGAACGCGGCTAACTTTTTGGTCAGTATTTTATTTGAAACGTACATCCTTATCATACTACTACGTGTATGGTTACAAATGGCTCGTGCCGATTTTTATAATCCAATGAGCCAATTTATTGTCAAAGCAACGCAACCGGTTGTTAGACCATTACGTCGTCTTATCCCAAGTATTGGTGGTTTGGACCTGGCGTCGGTGGTATTTGCCTATGCCGTGGCTTGCGTAATGATTTATACCTTGTTTGGACTGCAAACTGGTGCTGTGGCACCAGTTCAAGATGTATTAATCTTAGCGGCAATCAAATTACTTAAACAATGCTTTAGCCTAGTATTTTACGTACTTATTTTACGTGCGATCTTGAGCTGGGTTAGCCAAGGTAGTAGCCCGGTTGAATTAGTATTATCACAGCTGAGCGAACCAATTTTATCGCCAATCCGTCGTATTATCCCGGCAATTGGCGGTCTTGATTTATCAATGTTAGTGGCTATTTTAGGCCTACAATTTTTACAAATTTTAATTGGCGATCTAACCGGTATTCCATTCTAGTTACCCCTCTATTAATGCAGAGCCAGTCTCTGCATTAACCTTTAAGGAGCGAACATGTCTTCATTATTTAAATCTTTATTACTCAGCTTGACGTTATTATGTTCAGCCAATGCCAGCGCAGAACAAATGCAAAAGCTCGGCGATTGGGATGTTCATTACATTGCTTTTCCAAGTACCTTCTTAACTGCTGACGTCGCCTCGAATTATGATATCGACCGTAGTAAATACTTAGGTATTATCAATATTTCAGTATTAGATAGTGATACTCAAAAAGCCCAAACCGTGACAATGACCGTCACCGCGCGTAATTTACTCGGCAATGTCCGTGAATTAGAGGTACGTGAAATTCGCGAACAAAATGCCATTTACTACATTGCAGAAGTGCCACATCGTAACGAAGAAACTTACCGTATCCAGGTAACCTTAAGTAGCGGAACGCAAACTCAAGAACTAAAATTCCAACAGAAGTTTTATGTTGATTAGGCTTTATCCATGATCGTCGATCCTGTATAACCTGACCCAATATAATTTATCGTATTTTAAATTCACTTTTAATCAATAATAAAGGCGCACCATGTCTAAAGTTGTTCTCGCTACTGGTAATCCAGGCAAAGTTCGTGAAATGTCAGCACTGCTTGCTGAGTTTGGTCTTGAAGTACTTCCACAAAGTGATTTCAATATTGTCGAGGCCGACGAGACAGGTACCACCTTTATTGAAAATGCCATAATCAAAGCTAAACATGCAGCAACGCTAACAGGTTTACCCGCGATTGCAGATGATTCAGGGTTAGCGGTTGATGCCTTACAAGGTGTACCGGGTATTTACTCTGCGCGTTATGCCGGTGTTGATGCTAGCGATCGTGATAATTTGCTGAAGTTATTAGCTGCATTAAAAGGCGTACCAACAGCCCAGCGTACTGCACGTTTCCATTGCGTATTGGTTTACATGACCCATGCCGAAGATCCAACCCCATTAGTATGTCACGGCAGCTGGGATGGCGTGATAACCGAACAGCCAAGTGGTGAAGATGGCTTTGGTTATGATCCTATTTTCTTTGTTGAATCTGAAGGCTGTACATCTGCCGAATTAACCAAGCAACGTAAAAGCGAACTCAGTCACCGTGGTCAAGCCCTGACTAAATTGTTCGCCGCGATGCACGAACAACAAACTCGATTAGCAGCGCAATAATGACGACTACCGAAAGCAGCCTAGCAACTCATTCAACATTGCCAATGCGACTACCGCCATTAAGTTTGTATGTGCATATCCCATGGTGTGTGCAGAAATGTCCATACTGTGATTTTAATTCACATACCCAAAAAGGTAAGATCCCTGAAGATGAATACATTCAGGATCTGCTCGCAGATCTACGCAGTGAGTTACCACGCGTATTCCAACGATCGTTACATTCAATCTTTATTGGTGGCGGTACACCAAGCCTGATTAGTGCTGAAGGTATTGCTAAAATCCTTAACGGGATTGAAGCGATGATCCCATTTAGTGATGGCATAGAGATCACTATGGAAGCCAATCCAGGCACTGTTGAAGCCGATCGTTTTCATGGCTATGTCGCTGCCGGTATTAATCGCATTTCGATTGGCGTGCAAAGCTTACAAGCTGAAAAACTTAATTTATTAGGCCGTATTCACGATCCAGATGAAGCGATTAGAGCAGCCCACATTGCCACGCAATCACAGCTTAACTCTTTCAATTTAGACCTGATGCATGGCCTGCCACATCAAGACCTGAATGATGCATTGTACGATCTAAACAAAGCCGTAGAATTAGCCCCACCACACTTGTCTTGGTATCAATTAACCATTGAGCAGAACACCCAGTTTTACTCTAAACCGCCAACCTTACCGGATGAAGATATTCTTTGGGATATTTTTGAACAAGGCCATGCCCTATTGAGTGACGCTGGTTATCAGCAATATGAGATTTCCGGTTATGCCAAAGCAGGCAAACAATGTCAGCACAATTTAAATTATTGGCGTTTTGGTGATTACATCGGCATTGGCTGTGGCGCTCACGGTAAGCTTACCAACCCTGAAACAGGTCAGATATTCCGTCGTAGCAAAATAAAGCACCCACGCGGTTATATGGACGCTGATAAAGCCTTTTTAGACAATGAGCATGTGGTCGAGCAAGACGAACTGCCATTTGAATTCTTCATGAATCGTTTTCGCTTAATTGAAGCAACACCAAAGCAGGACTTTTGTGATTTTACCGGATTACCATTAGCGGTAATCAATACACAAATTAATACCGCCATCCAGAAAGGCTTGCTCAGTGAAACTGACAGCCATTGGCAAGTGACTAAACTGGGCCATCGTTATTTAAACAGCTTATTTGATCTATTTATCTAATCAGCGATTAGCCTTGACGACAGTCTGTGCTGCAAATAGTCTGTAGAGAATAAAAGGGGGCGCAATAATTAATTATTGCGCCCCCTTTGTCATTTTAAGCTGTATTTAGCCAATCACGAGCAGGTTATCGTTAGAAAATTGAATGGCCAAAACGCTCACTGAATAATTCTAATGCTGCAGTACCTACTAATGAATTACCAGATTCATTCAGTTCTGGCGACCACACACAAACCGTTAATTGTCCAGGTATTACCGCGACAATACCGCCACCAACACCACTTTTTGCTGGCATACCAACACGGAACGCAAAGTCACCGGATTCATCATATAAACCACAAGTCGCCAACAGCGCATTTAAACGTCGGGTACAGCGTTCACTCACCAACCCTTTATTACGATGGCAAGGTAAACCTTTTTTTGCTAAGAACGAGAATGCTGTCGCCAATTCAACGCAATTCATATTAATCGCACAATAACTAAAATAACTTTGTAATACCGTTTCCACATCATTGTTAAAATTACCGTGTGATTTCATTAAATAAGCAATCGCGGCATTCCGTGCCATGTGCTCAAATTCAGAATCAGCGACATCATAATCGATATAAATATCGGTAGAATTAGCCAGTTTACGTAATAATTCCAGCATGCGCTGACGCGGCGCAGAGAGTCGACTTTGCAGCATATCGGCAACCACCAACGCACCCGCATTAATAAACGGATTACGCGGTTTACCTTTTTCAAACTCCAACTGAATCAGCGAGTTAAATGCCTGACCAGATGGTTCCCGACCCACTCTGGTCCATAATTCATCTTCTGAAAAACGCGTTAACGCCGCCGTTAATGCAAATACTTTCGAGATACTTTGAATCGAAAAGCGCGCCGTAGCATCACCAGCGGTAAACACCTCCCCGTTGGCCATACACACAGCAATACCCAACTGGTTGGGGTTTACGTTCGCTAACGCAGGAATGTAATCGGCAACATGGCCTTCACCAATTAACGGACGAACGACGTCGAGCAGTTCTTCTAAAGATGCGTTAGAAAGCATAAATAACCTATTTAAAATGGGGTGTTCGATGTGCTGTAGAAAGCGGGAACAAAAGTGGAAAAATAGTAAGTTATCGAGCGTCGAAGTAAGATAACAAATAACCGACTGGGTAAGTAATGGTACTTAAAGAACAGTCGGTTTTAGTGACTAGTGAGTGGGCTTATTCGCCTTATTCACCGTACCACAAATCAAATAACGGGCTAACAATTAGGTTTTGAACACCTTTTGCTTCTAACCAAGTTTTCACTTGTTCACGTTGTTCTTCAGTACATTTGCCGTGGGTCTCAGTGCAAATCATACCGTCCCATTGCAAGTTGCCATCAGCAGCAAACGCCAATTTATTTGGATCGATAACATCAGCAATTAAACCATCTAAGATAGCGTCAATTTGCTCTTCAGTTGTGCCTTCAGCGAAATCCCAAGAAAGATCAAAACCTAGCTCTTGGAATTCATCTACACGTAGTTTCTTACGTAGACGACGATTACGATTTGTAGCCATTATTACCTCGAATTACTTAGTACGTTTATAAATAATATCCCAAACGCCGTGCCCTAAACGGTGACCACGCTGTTCGAATTTAGTCAATGGACGCCAGTCTGGACGTGGCACAAAGTGCCCTTCTGTTGCGGTATTTTCATAACCTGGTGCAACAGCCATTACTTCAATCATATGCTCGGCATAGTTTTCCCAGTCCGTAGCCATATGGAAGATACCACCTAAGCTAAGTTTTTGGCGAATACTTTCTGCAAATTCAGCTTGCACGATACGGCGTTTGTGATGGCGCTTCTTGTGCCAAGGATCAGGGAAAAACAATTGCATGCCACCTAAACTGCCGTCAGCGATGCAATCAGCTAATACTTCAACAGCATCGTGGCAGAATACGCGTAAATTTGTTACGCCACGTTCACCAGCAGCCATTAGACATGCGCCAACACCGGGTGAATGCACTTCGATACCGATAAAGTTTTTCTCTGGAGAGTTAGCGGCCATCTCGACTAAAGACGCGCCCATACCAAAACCAATTTCTAATGTTACTGGGTTATCGTTACCAAAAACCTCAGCAAAATCGAGTAGTCCCATGTCATGGTCTAGACCCATCGTTGGCCAAAAATCTTTCATAGCGGCTTCCTGGCCTTTAGTTAAACGTCCTTCACGCAAAACAAAACTTCTCACTTTACGGATTCGTTTACCATCTTCTGTTAATTCAGGTTCAGCTATTCTTTTATGTTCAGTCATCTTTTATCCAGTCGCCGTTATGACAGTTTAATCGCCATAAACTTTATAAATTTATCTGCTAATTCGGGCATTATCCAAAGATAGCTGAATTTGGCAAGTTTTGTGTGGCATAATTTCACTCTAAACTCCCCACATTTGCTAAAAATACCCGATGAAATCGCTATTAGACAATAATAAAGACACATTTGCCCCACGGGTACTTGCTTGGTTTAAAGACTTCGGCCGTAAAAACCTGCCTTGGCAACAATACCACGAACCTTACCCAACCTGGTTAAGTGAAGTGATGCTGCAGCAAACTCAAGTCAGTACGGTGATCCCTTATTTCACTACTTTCATGGCAAAATTCCCAACGGTTACCGATCTCGCCAACGCTCACATCGATGAAGTGCTGCACTTATGGACTGGGTTAGGTTATTACGCACGAGGCCGAAATTTACATAAAGCAGCACAGTTAATTCGAGACCAATATCAAGGACAATTCCCAACCGAATTCGAACAAGTGCTGGCACTACCTGGTGTAGGCCGCTCCACTGCAGGCGCCATCTTATCATTGTCATTAGATCAACCTCATGCAATTTTAGACGGTAACGTCAAACGGGTATTAACCCGCTGGGGCGCAATTGAAGGTTGGTATGGTAAAAAATCGGTAGAAAATACCCTATGGGCGTTATCTGAAGAATTAACACCACACCAGCAAGTCGCCAATTATAACCAAGTGATGATGGATCTTGGCGCGACGGTTTGCACTCGAAGCCGACCTAATTGTGATATTTGCCCGGTAAACAAAGACTGTAAAGCGTTAGCAATGGGCACCCCAACTGCGTTTCCAACACCAAAACCGAAAAAAACGATCCCAGTAAAAACCGTACAAATGTTATTGCTAAAACAAGGCTCGACAGTGTGTTTACAACAGCGGCCACCAACGGGTATTTGGGGCGGATTATGGTGTTTCCCTGAACGCGATGAAAATATATCGCTTGAAGAGCAGCTGGCACAATTTGGCATCAGTGCGTTTAGCAGCCAAGAATTAGTTGGCTTTAGACATACTTTTAGCCACTTCCATCTTGATATCAGCCCTTTGTTAGTGGAAATAAATGCCACAACAAGTACGCAAATAATGGAATCGCAAGGTACTCTTTGGTATAACATAGAGCAACCGGCAACTGTGGGATTAGCAGCTGCAACTAAAAAATTATTAACATCTCAAGCATTGAGAGAGGCATAACATGGCTAGAATGGTTTTCTGCACTCGCTTACAAAAAGAAGCGGAAGGTTTACGTTTTCAACTTTATCCAGGTGAAGTAGGCAAGCGTATTTTTGATCATATTTCCCAAGAGGCATGGTCTGAATGGCAGCAAAAACAAACTATGTTGCTGAATGAAAAGAAATTAAACATGATGGATGAAGATGACCGCACATATCTAGAACAAGAAATGGTCAAATACCTATTTGAAGGTCAAGACGTAATCATTGACGGTTTTACCCCTAAAGCCTAATCCATTGCCTAGTGTGATACTCAAGCGCTAGGCAAGTTTCAACCCAAAGAATTAATCAACCATATGGCTATATTCCGTATCTTATTAATCGCTGTCAGCTGCAGTGTACTAACCGCCTGCTCGATGAGTGATTATCAACACTCTGTCGAACTTGCCAGTCTCAACAATACCACTCAAGCATTAGAGCGCCTCTCTTATCAACAACCGAACTATCGCGCCAAAACTGAACACGCCAACGATAAAGACACGACCGCACTCAATACCTTGCAACACAATTACCGTAACCAAGTTACCAACCTCTGGGGTAATAGCAGCAACGCATTTTCAAGCAATTACCGTTATATTAAATATACTAACGACTATCGTAGCCGAGCGATTATTGACTTCAAACAAGGCCATGTTCGCGTCGAGACCTTAGCACAAGAAAATAGTCTGCAATACCTCAAACAAGCCATTGAATACACGCTGCTCGCACCTCAGCAGCCTATGTACACAGATTTCTACACCAGCTACGCAGCTGAAATTAAAGGCTTACCCTTTCTTTATCAACAAGTAAAAGACAGTGATGGCAAAGTCATAAAATGGCATTGGCGTGCCACTCGTTATGCCAACTACCTTATTCAGCATAAGCGCAAACAAGTAACGATTAATGGCAATAGCGTCAACAGTGTTACCTTCGCACTAACCAGCAATCACACTAAAGTACGTATGCAGCGCTATCAAGCCAAGATTAATCAAGCTGCACAACGTTATGATATTGACCCCAATATAGTCACAGCGATGATCCAAGTTGATAGTTTATTTAATCCTTATGCGTTAACGAGCAGTAATCGCATTGGTCTGATGCAAATATCAGACTCTATTGGCCAAGATGTATTTCATCAGCAAAAAAAATATCCCTTTAAGCCTCAACCAAACTGGCTTTTTGATAACAGTAACAACCTCGATATTGGCGTTAGTTATTTAAATTTATTAGATAAACAGTATCTTAAAGATATTAACAATCCAAAATCTCGTTACTATGCGATGCTAGCAAGTTATATTGCTGGGCCAAAAAACATGCTGCAGACATTCTCGAAGAACAAAAAAGAAGCATTGAAGATAATAAATGGCTTATCTTCGTACGAGGTTTACCAAAGTTTCACTAATGCTCAATCTCGAGGCGATATAAAAAACTATGTATCCGAGGTAAACGGTCATTTTCGTCAACTAACACAGTAAACGTCAACAAAACACACGGATTGCTGGTTAATCAGACAACACATAGGCTTAAGGGGTATTTTTTTGATTAAACCGAGCGAAACAGTTGACGGATCGGCCTAAGTTCTATTAAATAGCGCTCCATTGCCCGAATAGCTCAGTCGGTAGAGCAGAGGATTGAAAATCCTCGTGTCCCTGGTTCAATTCCGGGTTCGGGCACCAAAATTTGGAAAGAATAAAAAAGTGTAATATTGACTTGTTTTTTAAAATGAAGATGATATTATGCGATTCGCATTTAGTGCCGACTTAGCTCAGTAGGTAGAGCAACTGACTTGTAATCAGTAGGTCGCCAGTTCGACTCCGGCAGTCGGCACCATCCATTAAAAAACCTCGATTATATCGAGGTTTTTTTTCGTCTAAAATTTAGCTAAAGAATCGGCTGACTGATTGAATCAGTAGCCAGTATAAGAGCAGCAGTTCGGCAAATCCAAGGCAGTCGGCACCATTTATAACGAAGCCTCAACAGAAATGTTGAGGCTTTTTTACTTGTGAATATACCACTTGGGTAAAGGG
>NZ_JASJHF010000283.1:0-5485 GCF_033791185.1 Moritella sp.
CAGGAAGGCAGTAACATTAATACTGGTATTGATGCACTTTGGTGGGCATTTGTCACCATCACCACCGTAGGCTATGGTGACTACTACCCAGTAACAACTGGTGGTCGAATTATAGCGGCATTACTAATGACGGCAGGTGTCGGTCTATTTGGTACATTCACCGGTTTCATCTCATCTTGGTTTGTTGATGGCGGAGAAAAAGTGAAACTTAACCAAACAACAAATGTGGACGAATTAAAAACTGAAATTGTAAATTTAAAGCAGGATATTGCTGAACTAAAATCACTAATTTGTCAGCAACCCCATACTTTTGACGACACTCGCAACGATAAATAATATCAGGTTAAGCAACGCTTGCTAATCGCTCAATCTTATCTATCAACACGTCTTTTTTAAACGGTTTTGACACATAGTCGTCCATGCCAACATCAAAGCAGCGCTGAATATCAGCGTCAAGTACACTTGCCGTTAGCGCTATAATTGGAGTGGCGGGTGTAGAAGATGACGCTTCCCATGCGCGAATATGCAGCGTTGCGGTAAAACCGTCCATAACCGGCATCATACAATCCATCAAAATCGCCTTATATTTATGCTCACCAGAAGAGACTTTCTCAACAGCCTCTTCGCCATTGTTGGCTATATGGCTATCGTAACCACATTGTTTAAGCAGTAATGTTGCGACCTTCTGATTAATTAAGTTATCTTCAACAATAAGAATCAATGCATTATTGCTACTCTCAACATCCGCCTGTTGAGCTTGTTCATTTAACGGACTCGATAGCGTATTTGGGGATATTGGTGGTGATTTAAACTGAATATCCACGGCTGACTGAATGGTTTTTAACAACCGATAGCCAAGTAGTGGCGTGGTGACTAAACCATCAATACGATGATCAAAATCATACTTATCGTCTGAATGTGATTGCACTAAAATAAAGGCATTTTTAAGTCGCAGTTTATTTAAAAAGTCGATGTCCTTCAAGGTTAACTTAATGCTTTTTTGGCAGTATATTATGACTTGCTCTACGTTTTTATCTAGCTGTTTATCAGTCATGTAGTTAGGTAGATCTTGCATATACGGCACGGTCGTGACGTTGGTTATATGGCTTCGCGATAATTCAGCGTATATATCATCACTTGAGTCCATATCATTGCTGATGACAGTTACATGAGTATCAACAGGGACAAATTGCTGCGTTCTTACTTCAGCAACAAAATCTGCATTAATAGTGAAGTAGAAGTCACTCCCCTCGCCTTTGATCGAGTTTAAATCTATTTTCCCACCCATTAAGTCCACTAACTGGGTACTGATCGCTAAGCCTAAACCTGTGCCACCAAATTCCCGCGTAATAGAACCGTCTTCCTGAGTAAAAGGTTCAAATATTTTTTGTTGTTTGTTCTCTTCAATACCAGTACCGGTATCTGCAACAGAAAAATACAACTCACAGCGATTATCGGCAAGTAATTTACAACTGAGTGTTAAACAAACTTGACCGCGCTCTGTAAACTTAACCGCGTTAGACAGCAAATTCATTAGAACTTGACGCAGCCTATGTTCATCAAGTAACAAATCAGCTGGTAACTCCGGATCAATATTAACAACCAGATCCAGATTTTTGGATGCCGCGCTTGGTATCACTATCGCGACGGTATCGTAAATAATTTCTCGTAAATTACTATTATGATACGAGATAGCCAGATGACCAGATTCAATTTTTGAAAAATCAAGAATATCGTTAATTAATATCAGTAATATTTGTGATGAATTCTCGATGGTCGCTAGATGGCCTTGCTGTGTTGGCGTCAATTTGGTATTTGCGAGAATATTGGACATACCAATCACACCATTTAAAGGAGTGCGGATCTCATGTGACATATTTGCAAGAAATGAGCTTTTAGCGATATTCGCCTGCTCTGCTATTTCTTTGGCTTGAATGATCTGCCTTTCATTTATGTATCGTTCTTCAATTAAATTATTTAGCATCTTTGCAAAAGCACTAAATTCATCATTTCCATCTACTTGAACTTTTAATGAATAATCATGCTTTTCTTCAATTTTCGTTAGCGTGGTAATAATGGCTTTTAAGTTACCAATAACGCGCTGGATGAGCATCCAACCAAGGTATGATACACAACATAACAGCGCCACAATAAAAATAGAAAATGCAATAACATGCATTTTAGCGCCTGCAACTTTAGCTTTAATCTTAGTCGATAAGTTAGTTCCAACACTAGAAACAACCTGACGAATAAGTGCTAATCGTTTATCCAGTGCTGAGATATCATAATTACTGGCATTGGCTTTAAAATGTCCATTCTGGATCAAGTTACGTAACGCATAGCTAGCTATAAAAGCTTGATCAGAAAATGTACTCTGTAAAACAGATATCTGACTATCATCGGCACTTATTGCAATAAAACGCTCAATAAAAAGTTGCTGCCTTTCAACGATCGATGGCAGTAAAGCTTTTGCATCGACACCTATATCTCTTACAATCAGGTTTATGTACCAATTTTCCTCATTTGCCCAAAAATATAACCATTGCAGTTGATACAGCACCTCTAGAGAGCTTTCAATTTCTTGATCATTTATAGCGAGTTGATCTTTTTCTAATATCAACAGTAATTGACTTGTCGCATCAGACATCCAACTTGACCAGTCATTAACGTCTTCAACACTTAAATAACTGTACTCTTCCTCAGCTCCTTCTAAGTCAGATAATAAATCAATCGCATTGCCTCCGTTCTGTAAAGCAAGCGGTGATAATTCTTTCAAAGTATTTATTGATGATGCAAAGGTGGTTAACTGTTCATTATCCTGCAAATTTACATCTACGAGCTTACTCATCCGCAAAGAGTGTAACAACGAATTTAAGTGCAATGATTCGGTTAACAACTCGATTCTAAACTTTAACTTATTAAGTTGCTCTAATGTTGACACCGATTGACTAACTCGCTCGCCAATCAACAACGTAAGCAACAGAAGTGGGCATAACAATAGAATCATAAGCCGTTTTTTGATCGACAACGTATTAAGCATAAGTTTTTGACTTCCATGTAAAAATTAAATTGTTATTTAGTCGTTTTATTACTAACTTAAATGATAGGTAATAGAATTAAAATTAGCAGGTAAACATGTTTAAAGGATTAAACTTACGTGATTTTTGCGCAGGACTACTCATTTTTTCACTGTCTCCCTTTTTTTCTGTATTAGCAGAAGGGCAAGTAGAGAATGATGATGAAGGACGAAGTTTTGCGGTGTTTTCATTAAATAACGCTTTTCCCGAGCTAAGTAAAAGTAAGGTTCGAATGATATATAAGGGAAAAGTAAAGCGGATCAATAAGACCAATATTAAGCTTGTCGATTTAACAGAAGACAACGATGACAAAGCTAATTTTTATCAACGTTTACTTGGTAAGTCATTGCCTCAGATGAATGGCTACCGAGCCAGCTTAGCCTTTTCAGGTAAAGGGAACCTACCCGTAACCATATCTAATAATGATATTGCATCCATTCTTGCTTGGTTAGCAGAAAACCCCAATGGCATTGCTTACAGTTCCATCAAGTCATTACCAGAAGATGTTAATGTTTTATTCGTTTTAGATCCGGAGGAATAGAGCATGAGCATATCTAAGTTTTGCTTTATCGCGACAGCACTATCACTTGTTACATTTACAACAAACGCAAAAATCTACCTGACCGATGACATTTCACTCAGTGGATTTGGGTCTACCTCTATCACTCAATCGAATAATTCAACCCCACTCTACATAAATCGTGAAATTTCAGATAACACTTGCTACGACTGTGACACCACTTTCGGCTTACAAGGTGATATTCAATTTACCGATCAATTTAATGCATCAGTCCAAGTTGTAAAGCGGCCTCAAGATAATTGGTCATCCCCAGAACTAGAATGGGCATACCTTGGCTACAATGTATCGGATTTTGATTTGAAAATTGGGCGGCTGCGACTACCGCTGTTTTTAAGTTCAGAGTATTACTATGTAGGGCAAGCTTATACATCCGCACGTCCTCCCCAAGAAGTATACAGTTCGATACTCGGTATTACGTCTTATGATGGTATTTCTGGCACATGGGATATAGAAATAAATGATGAGAATTATTTAGCTATCACACCGTATTTCGGAATAGAAAGTGAAAGTGACGTTAATATTGGTTCGGCACGTTACCATTTCACCATCGAGAAATCGACTGGTTTATCCACAGAGTTAAGTGGCTTTGATTATCGAATTATATTCAACTATACCCACTCTAAATTTGCGCTAGATTTGAATGAAAAACCATATCTAAATAACAGTATTAATATTTTCACGCTGGGTGCTGAGTACTCATTAGAACGGTGGATATTGACATCTGAAGTACTTATAGATGAAATGCATTTTAACTGGTATTCGAGCTTAGCGTATAATATTGATAAGTTCACCCCTTATGTTACCTATGCTGAATCACACCATAACCAAAAGAATAACTCACTATTGCTCGGTGTTCGATTTGATTTAACGACTACTGTATCGCTAAACGCGGAATGGAAATATACGGATGCAAATGGTGGTGATAGCGGTGAATTAATCACAGATCCTATTGATGGTGATACTGATGCTCAATTGTATACGGTAATGCTTAACTTTATCTTCTAATAACGACATAATTAAGTAGATAGCCGAATAACTCAAAGTACGTACGTATTTATTTAATCAAACACGACTTTGAGTTATCAAATTATGGACTATTTACATGACTATATTTAAGCTTGACGCTCGACAATATCAGCCACAATCTGCGTGCGTTCTGCAGCAGATACATTTAAATAAAGGCGACTAACACGAACAGCATACCCAAATTTATCTTTACCCAAGTATTTAACTAACTCAGGTAAAAGTATTGCATCGAGATGAAAGGTTTTAATGTAATGTTCAATCGCGTGCTCGACACTGACAAATTCAGTGCCATCAAACTTAAATCCACCAGCTTCCTCATCAGCAGCAAGGGGAACGCCATCCAAACTTAAAGGCCAACCTGAATAGTTAATTCTTTCCTTGGCAATGGTATACATCATCCACGCACTACGTTTGAAACCTTCAAATGCGGCACCTTCAAACTCAGACTCTTGTAACTCTTGCTCAGTCCAATTTGAACCAATACTTAATGCTTTTTGATATTTACGGGTTAACGCTGCTTTTACGGCATTACGGTATTGGTGAATAGACTGACAACGCGCCTTTTTTACGACTAACTGGCACTCGGTACAAGTTGGTACTGATAAAGGCTCATGTGGCGCTTTATTGATATCATCGACAGAAAATGGAATATTAACAACGTCACTTGATGGTTCGCCACAAAATAAACAGGTGTAGCGAGCATCAAACGGTATATCGATCTGAGAGTAATTAGCCATAGACATTATATCTAATTACTTCTTTTTCAACGATAAAGTACCTTTAACACGAGGCGTTTCAGGAC
>NZ_JASJHF010000284.1:0-23984 GCF_033791185.1 Moritella sp.
TCTTTGAATTTTATGATGATGATGATTTATTACATGCTTGTATCACCCGTTATGCTCAGTACGAATTTGAACCAGAATTAATAAGTAAATCCAGCTGATACCTAATAGGTAGCTGATTTATGTGTTAATTTCAATTTAGTAAGACTTTCAGGAATGCGAGCATTCCTGTTTGAAGCTTAAACTCTAAGCCACTTTTTTCCAGCTCTGGCTTAGTGCAATAACGCTAAGTCTTGTGAACACCAAGGGACTTTGTTGTACCATAACTACCAAGCGACTTTATCGTTTTTATAATTACCAAGGGAATTTCGCCCATCACGCAAGAAACTCTCTAATTGGCACGTTCAGGACCTACGTTGGCTTCTCGACGATGGTGTAGTTACTGGCTTGGATCAATTACACGGAACATAAGGTTGAATTTTAATGGATGATGACATTTGGCAACAGCGGGCATTCTAATGCCATCCATTATTGAACACTGAAACTTATGTGTTAACCAAAGCGCAGAGCATTAATTTATTAAAGCGACAGGCCACTCAGTCGGTCATCCTGCTGCCTGTAGTAATTCCCCCATCTTCTGATGAATTAAGTTAATGGCTTTGAGTGGGCGGATAATCACTTTGAATTCGGTGATCTTGCCTTCATCATCCCATTTGATCATATCCACACCATTCACCAAGATGCCATCTATCTCGACTTCGAATTCCAGTGCAGCATCGTTATCACTGATGATCTGGCGGACATAGTGAAATGATTCGTTGACGAAAACGGCCAGTGCGGCAGTCAGATATACAGTGGTTATTATTTTACCTGCTTGTGGTGCATGAGTGACTGGTGAGTGGAAAATAACCTTGTCAGAAAGTAATAGATCTAGATCATCTGTATTACGAGTTTGCAGTAGTTGGTGCCAAGTATCGATAGTATTGAGTTTCATCTATTTTCCTCCAAAGGATTGATTAGTAATAATATAGTACTAATTACAGTAAATAGACGTAGAAATGCTGAAGTACAATAAACAAATTGCAAAAAAATCTACCGCTGTCACGGGATGAATTTTCTAATTGGGTGTAGTGAGTGGTGTTTATACCCTGCCAATCATTATTCCAGGCACTTAGGGTAACAATAATACACAACACTCTCCTCACTGAAGAATCAATAAACTGATGTGATCATCTTAAATCATACAATAACCTTATTATACCTCCCTTTAATTGTTAGGTGAAAATTTCCAAATTATTTGCGTAAAGTTTTATTTATAACTTAGTGATTAATATTTATCGTACTGAGCTGTAGGGAGATACGATCATGAACATTAAACACATTATACCTGATGATTGGTTATCAAAATCAATGCGAATAGGCTCATATGCTGACGTATCCAAATATATTGAAACATTCATCGCAGCTAAACATGGCAATAGCAGGGAGCAATACAATCTAGGTTTGATGTATGCCAATGGAGTCGGTTTACCTCAAAATGATAATAAGGCGGTAATCTGGTATAGAAAGTCTGCTGAACTAGGGTATGCAAGAGCACAATTAACCCTAGCTTATATGTATAGTAGTGGAAAAGGTACATATCAAAGTGATAAAGAAGCCGCAATATGGTGTCATGAAGCAGCTAAGCAAAATATTGCGTTAGCGCAATTGATATTTAGTGTCATGTATACCAATGGACTAGGTGTTCCTCAGAATTATAACGAGGCTGTACTATGGTGCCAAAAAGCAGCGGAACAAGATTATGCTAGAGCCCAATATAACCTAGGCGTTATGTACGCTAAAGGGAAAGGTGTTGCTCAGAGTCATAAAATGGCCGTTAACTGGTTTAGAAAAGCTGGTGAACAAGGTTATGCTAGAGCACAGTCTAATCTTGGTTATATATACAGCAAGGGAATAGGCGCTCCCAGGAGCGATGAGTTAGCAGCCGAGTGGTTTAGGAAAGCAGCTGTACAAGGTTACGCTAAGGCACAGTACTGCCTAAGTGTTATGTATTACAAGGGGCATGGGGCCCCTCGTTGTGATAAGAATGCTTACGCTTGGGTCTCATTAGCTCTCATTAATGGCTATATAAACGCTAATAAAAGTAAAAGTTTTTTAGAGAATAAAATGGATCCTTATACATTATCCCAAGCAAAAGAGTTAGCAGAAAAATATTTTCTGCTAACTCCCTAATCTCAGCTAATTTAAGAAGGCATTGTGTTTTAGTACCATATTTTTCAACAAATCGATGAATTAATATCCATTTTGAAACTGAACTTTATTTTTAGCCATGCTCTTATCCTCATCATTACATTAATTCAGGTGTAGTCTAAGAGAACTGAGCATTAATAGTGACGTTACGGTTGAATAAAGTAACTAGAAACCTCTGTTAGAGTATATATTTCATTTCAACTGTATATAACGCATGTTATGGTTAATAGGGGTGAGGGCGTCAGTCAGAATCCTTCACTTCCCTTAAAAATATAATGAGTATTACCATCGGCTAGTACAATAAATCTATCAAGGTTTTGTCCAATAACGTGTTATTTCGTTTAGCTAAGCGCTTTTAATTTCAATTCCGGTGCAATTAGATGGCGCCAAGTCGTAATGATAATCAAGATACCAGAACCGCAGAACAGGGTTAGTCCCATAGCGCCTGATTGCGCGTAACCTTCAAGAAACGAAGACCAACACCAACCAATACCGACTAATATATCATCTTCGAAATCGATATTGGTTAACACTGGTTCCGAGCGGCGCATATATGATCCCTTAAATAAATGGCTAATCTGTGAGTAGTTGCTATGTACCTTGTGGTACATAGCGGTGAGGTGATAAACCGAATGTACTCATAAGTACATATGGTTTCGCTGCAATTGATTCACCGTACCGTTAGATTTGTGACGTGGCGCATACAAAGGCACTGTTAGTCACGCTTCCTTATATACCGCGCTCTGCTAGCAAAACCTTACTTCATCATCTATCTTAGTATTAGTCACCTCTGATAACGGTAATGCAATTGAGGAGATAAATCATGTCTGTTTTAGATGCATTCTTCACCAAACTCTGGCAGCAATACAGTGTCATTAGCCCACAAGCGGTCGATATTCATCAGCTATTTGCAAGTCATGGTGAAGAGATAGTCAATGACCATGTTGCTTTTCGTACTTTCGCGGACTCTCATATTGGCATAGATATATTAGAAGATGAGGTATTAGCACTCGGTTATAGACACCTCGATTCTTACCAGTTTGATGTTAAAAAGCTCGATGCACGTTGCTATATACATGACAAATCGCCGACTAAAATTTTCATCAGCGAACTGCGCTGGCAATCATTATCTGAACCTTGTCAGATCATAATTCAAGACATTATTGAGCAAGCAAACACCACTTTAAAGTCGCCGATGTTAGAGCTCTCCAGTCGCGGGCTCACGCCATTATTAAGTGCTGGTCGCTTATGGCAATTGCCAAGCTATGCAGATTATCAAACCTTAGCTGCGGAGTCTGAATACGCCGCTTGGCTATCGGTCTGGGGATTACGTGCTAACCATTTCACTATATTTGTAAATCATTTGAAAAATTACCCTGAATTATCACAAGTCGTGGCGCTATTACAGCAAGAAGGTTATCAGCTTAATGATGCTGGTGGCGTAATCAAAGGTGCGCCATCCGATCTATTAATTCAAGCGGCTACCATGGCTGATACTTACGTGGTTGATTTTAATGACGCGGGAAAGCAAGCAATAAGCAGTTGTTATTACGAGTTTGCACAACGCTTCCAGCAAGACGGTGGCGAGTTGTATCAAGGGTTCGTGCCGTTGAGTGCAGATAAGATATTTGAATCAACCAACATGAAATCCATACTTGGTAGTGTGAAAACCGATGATGAACATTAATGGTTAACAGCCCATTTTTATCCGTAACTTTTATCCGAAGTTTGCTCCTTACAATTGAGTTAGGCATAAAAATGGAACGTGGATAAGGCTGTTATTAAGCAGTCATAGGGAGTTATGCATGGCAAAACGAATTGTTGTTTTAGGGCTTGGCCGGATAGGTGGGGCAATTGCCCAAATCCTCAATAGTCACGATGGTTATGATGTCACTGGTGCTGATATCAATCCCGATGCCGTTGCGCATTTTAGTGACCAATTTAAGACCAAATTATTGTCAGACTCGTCTCCTGATAACCGAGATTATAATGCGTTACTCGTCGGGCAGGATGCGGTTATTTCAGCATTAACATTTAATGATAACCCCTATGTAGCACAGGCTGCGTTAGATAATGGCTGTAGTTATTTTGATTTAACCGAAGATGTCCGTTGTACGCAAGCGATTAAAGAGATTGCACTTGCCGCCGCACCGGGACAGGTGTTTATGCCGCAGTGTGGTTTAGCCCCCGGATTTATCGGTATTCTGGGTTATAGCTTTCGTCACAAGTTCGACCGTTTAGACAGTCTTAAACTACGTGTTGGGGCTTTACCTGAGTACCCATCCAATCAAATGATGTACAACCTCACTTGGTCTACTGAGGGGTTAATTAATGAATATGCTAATCCGTGTGAATCAATCAAAAACCATATCCAAACCTTAACCGAGCCACTTGAAGGTCGTGAAGTATTTTCTATTTCAGGGGTTGAATACGAGGCGTTTAATACTTCCGGTGGACTTGCCAATCTTTGTTATAGCTTGGACGGTAAACTGCGGGAACTAACCTATAAAACCATCCGTTATCCAGGTCATTGCAAGTTAATGAAATTCTTGTTTCATGATTTACGTTTAGGTGAAGAGGGCAAACGCCGAGATATGCTGATGGAGATATTTGAAAGTTCCGTCGCGACCACCATGCAGGATCTGGTATTGATATCTGTAGTTGCGACCGGTTATGTTGGCGACAAATTAAGGCAATGTAGCCGCACCTTCTTACTCCGACATACTGCGCAGCAAAGTGCGATCCAAATTTCAACGGCCAGTGCAGCGGTGACTACGGTGGATTTGATTTTAAATAGCAGTCAACCGCGGCAAGGTTTTGTCGAACAGGAAACGTTAGACATTGATGACTTTTTGGCAAATGACTTTGCTAAAGCCTATCGCGATGCGGAATTAAGCATTTAATTATAATAACGAGGATAATCACATGCATGAAGCAATTTTGAAAACAGTGCTTGGCGATTTTTATGCCCAAGATAAGCACTACGGTAGTGCATATCTAGGTAATAAGCGTTTTGACAGCGATACCAAAGTGGATGTGATTAGCCCCAATGACGGTCAACAGTGGATGTCTATTAGTCACGCGGCTCCCGATATTATTGACCAAGTGATCGTAAGTGCAAAAACCGAATTTTATCATTGGCGCAGTGTTCCGGCACCGCAACGTGGTGAGCTAGTGCGCCTGTTTGCCGAAAAGGCACGGACAGCAAAACATCAATTAGCCACCATTATTAGCCTCGAAGCCGGTAAGCCATTTCAAGAAAGTTTAGGTGAAGTACAGGAGTTAATTGATGTGTGTGATTTTGCGGTTGGTTTATCCCGACAACTGTATGGTTTAACCATTGCAACTGAAAGACCCAATCACAGAATGATGGAGCAATGGCATCCTATTGGTCCAGTTGTGATTATTACCGCGTTTAACTTCCCGATGGCTGTATGGGCTTGGAATGCGGCACTCAGTCTGATTTGTGGAAATCCCATTATTTGGAAACCATCCAGTCAAACACCGCTGAGTGGCTTAGCTTGTCATCATTTATTATTGTCTGCGATCAAGCAGTTTGGTGCTAACCCAGAACTCAGCAGTATTGTTTTTGGTGAGAAACCGCAGGTCGAGCAGTTAGTTGATGATAAGAATATTGCCTTGGTCTCTGCGACAGGCTCGTGTGCAATGGGACGTGCGGTTAACTGCCGTGTTGCGGCGAGGATGGGACGGACATTATTAGAATTGGGTGGTAACAACGCGATGATTGTTTGCCCGAGTGCTGATCTTGAATTAGCCATTCGAGCGATCACTTTTTCAGCTTTGGGTACGAGCGGGCAACGCTGTACAACCCTGCGCAGGTTGATCGTGCATAGCAGCCTCAAACAGCAAGTACTTACCAAGCTTGAAGCTATTTATAACACCGTTAGTATTGGCGATCCCTTTGATGGACAGAATTTAATGGGGCCGTTGATTAACCAGTCTGCCATTGATGCCATGAAAGCCAGTATTGATACCGCTATTGCTCAGGGGGGCTGTTTAATTACCGGTGGTGATCTGGTATCGAATTTAAGTAATAAAGGCAAAGAAGATCACGGCTTTTATATCACGCCAGCCATTATTGATATTGATCCTAAGGCGGAAATTGTCCAGCAAGAGACTTTTGCACCGTTACTTTATGTGCACAGCTATGATTCACTGGAGCAGGCGATAGCAATACAAAATGACGTAAGTCAGGGCTTATCTTCCGCTATATTTACCAACGATATGGCAGAAGCGGAAATTTTTGTCAGTGCAAAAGGATCAGATTGTGGGCTTGTTAATGTCAATATTGGTACCTCGGGTGCTGAAATCGGTGGTGCGTTTGGCGGTGAAAAAGATACCGGTGGTGGCCGTGAAAGTGGCTCGGATGCATGGAAAAATTATATGCGTCGTACGACCAATACTATTAACTACGGTAGTGAATTACCACTAGCACAGGGTATTAGCTTCGATATGCCAAAATAGTTATTTAACAGAAGGTTGCTAACATGTAGTATAAATGTAAGCAAATTTTTTTGGGAACTGATAATGCGAATAAGAAAGGCTACATTGGATGATGTTGATGACATTAGCCAGTTAATCACAATACTTGTCATGAAACACATTCTATCGACTTGCAGCCCCGCTGGTGGGCAGCTAATCCTGAACTCTATAGCGCCAGCTTGTATGGCCAGTTATTTCACCGCAGGTTATGAATACCATGTTGCGGAGTTAAACGGTGAAATAATCGCGGTTGTGGGGATGAGAGATAATGCACACCTATACCATCTCTTTGTCGCAGATACTCAGCAGGGTAAAGGATTATCAAGAACCCTTTGGGAGCACGCCAAAAAAGTATGTTTAGAACATGGTAATCCGGGTAAGTTTACGGTTAATTCAGCCTTAAATGCGACAGCTGTATATCTCAAATTTGGATTTGTGCCTGTTTGCGGTATCCGTGAAAAGTTTGGTGTTAAAGATATGCCAATGGAGTTAAATTTATTTTTGGCCTAATGGGTATGTGCTAGGTAGCTGTTTTTCATGTTTATGTCTGTTAATTGTCTGTATTAAACATTTTATTAATCGACGTTATTTTGTGTTTGATATATGGATGTAATAGATAAGTCATTGTAAATACTGTTTTAATGACTATTATTGAATAATAGTTAATTTATGATGGTTTGCCTTATTCTCAATATTCATGGAATGAGTAAGTTGTTTTGTCTTATCGGAGAGAGTATATGAAGGGAATTTTGGCGACTACTGTCATTAGCAGCCTGCTGATTTCAGGTTGTAGTGAAGAACAGGTTGTAATACCAGAACCAGACTCGCGGCCAGTTAAAATACAAGCGGTTGATGTTGGTATTAAAGATACATTTCGAACATTCCCTGGCATTGTAGAAGCTGGAGATAAAGCCGTCTTGGCGTTTCGTGTTTCAGGGCTTTTATCATCGATTGATGTCAGACCTGGCGAAAATGTCGTTAAAGGGCAAACACTGGCCAGTTTGAATAAAGATGAATTTTTATTACAAGTCGAACAAGCGCAAGCTAATTATGAACTGTCCTCGGTTCAATTTAAACGAGATGCCAAGTTACGTAAAACCAATGTTGTGTCTGAATTGGCATTCGACACCTCTAAAGCTAAACGAAATCAAGCTCAAGCCGCACTGAGTAAGCAAGAGTCCAACCTAGGTTATGCGACTTTGGAGGCTCCTTACGATGGTACGTTGTCATTATCCTTAAAAGAAAATCATGAATATGTAATGGCCAAAGAGCCGGTGATGCACATTCAGCGTGCCGGTATTATCAACATTACATTCCAATTGCCAGAGCAGCTTCTCGTACGTTTTGATCATGGCTATAGTCGTCGTCCTATCGTTATTTTCGATACTATTCCTGGTGAAGAATTTCCTGCAAAATTTAAAGAAATCGATACCGAAGCGAATGCCACCAACTCGAGTTATAAAGTGACCTTATTCATGGACCGACCTGAGAATAAAAATATCCTGCCTGGGATGGCGGGTGCAGTCCGTATTGCACTTCCCAAAGGCAATGTTGGCACGCTACCTCCACAAGCGTTAATGAAAAAAGATGATGCATATTTTGTCTGGCAGATTGATGACCAAGGTCTTGCGCATAAGAGAGAGATCGAACTCGATGCAAATGGACGCGTGACTAAAGGCCTGAATGATGGTGATAACGTTGCTATTTCAGGCGTGACCGAATTACGTGAAGGTCAGAAAGTACGATCTTGGATCAAGGAACGAGGACTGTAAAATGAATAAATTCCCCTCTATAGCCATAGCAATTGGTGCGCTGTCCATTTTACAAGGTTGCGAAAAACCCATTATAGAGCCAAGGCAAAAAGTCCAGTTAGTTAAAATTGAAACTGTGCAGTTAGCAGAAGCAAGTGCGAGACTATCATTTCCTGCCGTCGCTGTTGCAGCGGATAAGTCTAGTTTATCTTTTCGTCTGCAAGGCGAGGTGACCTCGGTGACAGTCCGTCCTGGTGATCAAGTCTCGGCTGGGCAGGTTCTGGCGCAACTCGATCCCACTTTTTACCGATTGGAAGTTGATGATGCCAAAGCTGAATATGCGATTGCAGACAGTCAGTATCGTCGTTCGGCGAAACTTGTTGATCAAGGCTATATTGCGCCATCACAATTCGATGAGCTTAAAGCGCAACGCCGTATTTCCAAAGCAAGATTAGATATCGCTAAACTTAATTTGAGTTTTACCCAGTTAAAAGCGCCATTTACCGGTATCATTTCTCATGTACCGATCCAACAATTTGAAAATGTACAAATCGGCCAGCAGGTAATGAATATTCACAGTACAACGACTGTCGATATTCAATTGCAAGCCCCTGATATTATTTATTCAAAAAGCTCAGCACCTCAAATCGAGGCATCACGACCTGGCGCTAAGGTTATTACTGCTGATGGGAATGAATATACTGCCAATCTAAAAGAGTTCACCACCGAACCCGATCCCGAGGTTGGTTCATTCGTTATTACACTTAGTATGCCGATGCCTGCAGATAGATTTATTCTCGATGGAATGGCCGTTGAAGTACGTGCTGACGCTCAAAAATTGAATATCTATAAGAAGAACGAGCCTTTTATTCCACTGGAAGCTATTTTAAATGAAGATGGTGATGACTTGAATCTAACTCAAAAATTCGTTTGGGTAGTGAATACTGATAACACGGTGAGTAAACGTCAAATTGTCACTGATAAAGTCGTTAATGATGGGGTTCGTTTAAGCTCTGGTCTAGCGGTGGGGGAAAAAATTGTTATTGCCGGTGGTAACCGCCTACGTGAAGGGCAGCCTATTAAAATTCTCGAAGATTCAATTAACAATCCCACTAATCATATAGAGGCTGGACAATAATGAAACAAGATATCGCAGCCTATTTTATTAAAAATAAAGTGATCAGTTGGATGGTCACACTTATCTTCTTAATTGGCGGTACGATGGCCTTTTTCGGCTTAGGCCGATTAGAAGATCCTGCATTTACAATTAAAGACGCAATGGTTGTCACTTCTTACCCAGGCGCGACCCCGCTTCAAGTGGAAGAAGAGGTGACATACCCGTTAGAAAAAGCCATACAACAATTAACCTATGTTGATGAAGTCAATTCTATTTCCAGTCGTGGACTGTCGCAGATCACAGTGACGATGAAAAATAACTATGGCCCGGATGACTTACCCCAGATTTGGGATGAATTACGGCGTAAAGTTAATGATATCAAATCACAGTTACCGCCGGGAGTTGCTGAGCCCTCTGTTATTGATGATTTTGGTGATGTGTACGGTATTTTATTAGCGATAACGGGCGATGGTTACTCCTATAAAGAGCTGAATGATTATGTTGACTATTTACGCCGAGAGATAGAACTCGTTAATGGTGTAGGTAAAGTCTCTGTGACGGGGGTACAGCAAGAACAGGTATTTATTGAAATGTCGATGCAGCGTTTAAGCAGCTTAGGCATCTCACCGACGACAATTTATAATACTTTAGCCACCCAAAACCTAGTGTCCAGTGCCGGTGCTGTGAAGATGGGTACGGAATATATTCGTGTACATCCAACCGGTGAGTTTACCAATGTGGAAGCGCTCGGTGATTTGATTATTACCGAAACAGGTGCCCAAGGGCTAATTTATTTACGCGATGTCGCCACCATCAGTCGCGGCTTTAAAGAAGTCCCAGACAACCTTGTTACCTTTAATGGCAAAGTGGCACTGAATGTCGGTGTATCATTCATTTCTGGTGTCAACGTCGTTGAAATGGGTGAAGGTGTTTATGCGCGTTTAGCTGAATTAAAAGATCAGCAACCGATCGGTATTGATATTGATATCGTCTATAGCCAACCGGATGAAGTGGATAAATCGGTAAAAGGATTTATTGTCAGTCTTGGGCAAGCGGTTGGCATTGTTATCGTTGTTCTACTGCTATTTATGGGATTACGCTCTGGTGTACTTATCGGGCTGATTTTGTTGTTAACAGTATTGGGTACCTTTGTATTCATGAATTTGATGGCCATTGATCTGCAGCGTATTTCACTGGGAGCCTTGGTTATTGCTTTGGGTATGCTGGTGGATAACGCTATTGTGGTGGTCGAAGGTATTCTTATCGGTATACAGAAAGGCCGCACACGCATGCAAGCGGCAACCGATATCGTCACGCAAACGAAATGGCCGTTATTAGGCGCTACCGTGATTGCTGTTACTGCCTTTGCTCCGATTGGTCTATCTCAAGATTCTACCGGTGAATATTGTGCCACGCTATTTAGTGTGTTACTTATCTCGCTAATGCTCAGCTGGTTTACCGCAATATCTATTACGCCTTTCTTTGCTGATATGTTCTTTAAAGGCATTAAAGCGAATGCGGAAGGCGAAGAGAACGACCCATATAAAGGGGTGGTATTTGTTACTTATAAGCGTGCGTTAGAAGCGTGTATGAAATATGCGTGGACAACGGTATTTTCATTAATCTTAATGTTAGTCGTCAGTTTATATGGCTTTACCCAGTTAAAACAATCTTTCTTCCCGTCGTCAACAACACCTATGTTTATGGTTGATGTTTGGTTACCAGAAGGCACCGATATTCGTTCAACGAACGATAAATTGCGTGAACTGGAAATAATGGTCAGCGCGAACGAGCAAGTATCACACGTATCGTCGAGCACAGGTAAAGGCTCTCAGCGTTTTATGTTGACTTATGCACCGGAGAAAAGTTATTCATCATATGGTGAATTGATCGTACGTGTTGATGATTATAAAAATGTGATGCCAATGTTACGTAAAGTCAGTGATCAACTTGACTCATTACATCCTGATATTGAATATAAACTAAAACGTATTGAGTTAGGTCCTTCTTCAGGCTCTAAAATTGAAGCGCGTTTAGTGGGTTCGGATCCAACGGTATTACGTGGTTTAGCACAACAAGCCATTGATATTATGCGTTCCGATCCGGGTGCTTTTAACGTACGTCATGACTGGCGCGAACGTACTAAGGTCATTGAACCAGTATTTAACGAAAGCCAAGCGCGCCGTTATGGTATCACTAAGTCAGACGTTGATGATTTACTGCAGATGGCATTTTCTGGCTTGGCTGTGGGTATCTATCGTGACGGAACTAACTTGCTGCCAATTATTGCTCGACTACCAGAAAAAGAGCGTGTTGATATTAGTACGATTGAAGGGATGAAGATTTGGAGCGCAGTATTGAAAGGATATGTACCATTACAACAAGTGGTATTAGCCGTTAATATTCGTTGGGAAGACCCGATTGTCGTGCGTAAAAACCGTAAGCGTATGTTGACCATATTTGCAGACCCAGATCCATTAGGTGATGAGACAGCTTCAACGTTACAAAAACGTATCCAACCGTTAGTTGAAGCGATCGATTTCCCACCGGGTTATTCATTAGAGTGGGGCGGTGAGTATGAATCGTCGGCAGACGCACAAGCATCATTATTCCAGACGATGCCAATGGGTTATTTGTTCATGTTCTTGATCACGATCTTCTTGTTTAACAATGTGAAGAATGCGGTGATTGTATGGGCGACGGTGCCGCTGGCCATTATTGGTGTAACTAGCGGTTTGCTGGCTCTGAATACGCCATTTGGTTTCATGGCTTTGCTCGGTTTTCTAAGTTTGTCAGGCATGCTGGTTAAGAATGGTATTGTATTACTTGATCAGATTGAGATTGAGATACACAGTGGTAAAGAGCGCTATCAAGCTGTTGTTGATGCCTCGGTGAGTCGTGTGCGACCTGTTTGTATGGCGGCCATTACGACTGTACTGGGTATGATCCCGTTATTACCGGATGTATTCTTTAAGCCAATGGCTGTAACGATCATGTTTGGTTTAGGGTTTGCGACGGTACTTACCTTGATTGTGGTGCCTGTGTTATATCGTATGCTGCACAGATTACCACTGCCTGAAGTGGTAAATAAGTAACGCTTTCTGTGTTAAGTAATCAAAACAAGCGCCGATGGGCGCTTGTTTTTTATGTGACGTTTTTTATATAGTGTGTTGTTATATAAGCAGTCTAGCTTTGCTTTAGTTCAGCGGCGACAAAGTCAATGAAATGCCTTACCTTGGAAGAAACGTATTTACGGCTTGGGTAAATTAAATACACATTAATTTCTTGTCGTTGATAATCACTAAATAACTCGATTAATTTTCCCGTGTCTATTTCATCGCTTAAATTAAAGCGTGGCATTCTGGTGATACCGTGTCCTGCGAGGCATAAAGATAACTCCATTTCTGAGCTGTTCGTCAATACCCGGCTGACGAGTTGGATCTGGTGTTGCTGCCCTGAACTGTGTTTTAAAGACCAAATATTGGGTTGTTTTAAATTACTGTAGCTAATGACTTTATGTTGTGCAAGATCGGCGAGCGTTTGTGGTGTGCCTTGGCGTTTCAGATAATCAGGTGATGCAATAACAACGCCGTAAGAACTAAATATTTTCTTGCTGATGAAGGTGGAGTCATCTAACTGTGCAGAGCCTCGGACTAACACATCAAAGCCTTCTGTCACCATATCAACTTTACCGTTGTTTAAATCTAACTCCAAATTAACTAACGGGTATTGCGTTAAAAAGCGCGAAAAAATGGCTTGCATACGCGAGTTGCCAAAGCTGGTGGGGCAACTGATCCGTAACGTACCTTTAGGCTCTAATTGCCGACCGTTGAGTGTTTCTTCAGCCTGTTCAGCATCACTAATTATCTGCTGACATTGCAAATAATAGATCTCACCTTCAGGCGTTAGGCTTAATGAACGTGTGGTTCTTTGCATTAAACGGACCGCTAATCTGGATTCTAGCTTGGTGATCTCTTTACTAATATACGAGGTTGAGTGACCACTGCTTTGGGCGGCGAGGGTAAAGCTACCTGTATTAACAACTTCCACAAAGATGACCATGCCGTTGAGTAATTGTGCATTATAAGCCAAGTTAGTTCCTTTTCTATTAGTCTGTGAATAACAACCATATTAGTCAATTAGAAGTCATATGGAAATAATGATTTACCATTCATGCTATTAATCTTTTATCACGGTTACTCTATTATGAATCTATACCGTTTAGGCGACGCCAACAGCGCTTATTCATTGAGTTTAAAAAGGAATCAATATGAAAGTTTTAGCTTTAGCAGCAAGTAATAGTCGCCAGTCAATTAATAAACAACTAGTTAGTTACGCCGGTAAGTTGTTAACATCAACGATAATCGTCGACGCTGAAGTTGAAGTGATTGATATTAATGACTTTGAAATGGCATTGTATAGTGTCGACCGTGAGTCAGAATCAGGTATTCCACCACAAGCACAAGCATTTTATGACAAGATTGGTAGCGTAGATGCGATTATCATTTCTTATGCTGAGCACAATGGCTCGTATACCGCCGCCTTTAAAAATCTGTTTGATTGGACCTCGCGTATTGATCCTAAGGTCTATCAAGGTAAAAAGATGATCATGTTGGCCACTTCGCCTGGCCCTGGTGGTGCTGGTAGTGTACTAGCTGCAGCAACAGGCTCAGCACCTTACTTTGCTGGCGAGGTTAAAGCAGACCTTTCAATCGGCAGTTTCTATGACAATTTTGATATGGAAACGGGTCAATTGCGTAATGCTGAAATACAAACGCAATTAGAAGCGGCACTCGCTACGTTAAAGTAGCGCTAATTAAACCATACAAGACATGGTTGGCATCGATACTTCTGTAAATTTGTTGCCAACCATGATACCTCGCCACCTTAGCTCAGGCGCTGAACTAGAAATTCATAAAAACACTTCACTCGGGCACTGTATTTAGAATCTTTATGATACACAAACCACATCGCCTCTTCTGATTCAGGTAAATCTAATGTCACTTGTACTAGTGATGGATAAAGTTTTGCTTGGTGCTCTCCCATGGGGCCAATCCCCATACCTTCAATTACTGCCTGATTAACATCAGGGAAGTGATTGCTCTGAAATACAATTTTATCTTTATCTATGTTATCCACGATATGACGCACAAAAGGTATTCTATACTTGTCTGCAGTAGGCAAAATCCAATAGTGATTATTTAGGGTGTTATTAGTCGTGGGCTGCCCAAATACTTTAATGTAATCAGCAGATGCGTAATAACTGGTTTTAAAACGGGTTAATTCTTTTACGATTAAATCAGGGCCATTTGGCCTTGGTCCTACGCGTAAGGATACATGCGCAGCACCGGACTCTAGCGGAACAATGTCATCAGTGGAAAGCAACATAATTCGTATTGCAGGGTAAATATCACGAAATGCTTTGAGTGCTGGGGCAAGTTGAGATGAATAAGAGCTAATTGTTGATATTCGCAGTTCACCGCTAATATGACTCTCTACATTTTGTAATTGATGTTCAAGTTTACTAAAACTCGCGAACAGTTCTGGTAGCTGTTCAATTAAAATCGCACCGGCATCGGTGACTTTATAGCCCCGTTGATGGCGAAAGAATAGCTTAACCTCTAACGCTGTCTCTAACTGATTGATTCGTCTGAGTACGGTGGCATGATTGATATTTAGAGATTTACCTGCTTGGCTCAAACTACCATCGATGGCGACTTGATAAGCTATTTTATAATCATCCCAAGAAAAATTTTTCATGTAGAAGCTCTTTAAATTACATTCCAATTGATGAAGGCTCAAATTAAACAATTGCTTATATCTGCTTACGTGTATAGCGCTATTTAATTTAATGTAAAAGTTCTGTGCATTTATGCACAATAGTTTCGCATTAATCACTATTTTTTAATAGTCAAAATAGACTTATTATTAACGAACTGATGTAGGGGACAGATTGAATGTTAAAAAATACTAAAACTGATTATGGTTGGATATCAATTCTATTGCACTGGATTATGGCGTTAGCTATTTTTGGTATGTTTGGCTTGGGCCTATATATGGTCGAATTAACTTATTATGACGCTTGGTATAAAGGCTCGCTGGATTTACACAAAAGCATTGGCATCTTGCTACTTGGTCTATTGCTGATTCGCACACTGTGGCGTGGTATCAATACTAACCCAGATAGCGCTGATGAGCGCGCAAGCAAATTCGAAGTGACGAGTGCGCATTTAGTTCACTTAGGTTTATATCTGCTTATGTTTACGTTAATGGTATCGGGGTACTTAATCTCGACAGCAGACGGTCGTGGTATAAATGTGTTTGAGGTCTTCACTGTGCCTGCAATCCCATTCGCTATCGATAATCAAGAAGACATAGCGGGTCAAATACACGAAATCTTGGCATGGGCGTTAATCGCAGTGGCAGGCATACATGCACTAGCCGCGCTTAAGCATCACTTTATTAATAAAAATAATACGTTAATTCGTATGCTAAAAGTTAAAAAATAATAAACTGCTGCCACTTTACAATATGTAAAACAGCAACTAAATAATAAGATAATTAAGGATAATAAAATGAAAAAACAAATTTTAGCAGCAGTCATTGCAACTAGTTCAGTATTTGCAGTTGCCGCACCAAATGTCGCACAAGCTGCCGATTATAAAGTCGATGTTGCTGGAGCGCATGCTTCTGTACAGTTTAAAATTAAGCATTTAGGTTACAGTTGGTTACTCGGTCGTTTTAATACTTTTGATGGTGGTTTCTCATATGATGCTAAATCACCAAACGCATCACAAATCAACATGGTTATTGATACAGCAAGTTTAGACTCAAACCATGCTGAGCGTGATAAGCATCTAAAAAGTGATGATTTTCTTGATGTGAAGAAATTTCCGAAAGCAACATTTAAAAGCCAAAGCATGAACTTTAGTGATGCTGAACATGGTACTGTAACTGGTGAGTTCACCCTTAAAGGTATCACGAAAACAATCACTTTCCCTGTGACCAAGATCGGTGAAGGTTCTGATCCTTGGGGTGGTTACCGTGTAGGTTTTACTGGCGAAACGGATCTTAAATTAACTGATTACGGCATTACGACTAATCTTGGTCCGGCTTCTACTCATGTTCAAATGACATTGAATATTGAAGGTGTACGCCAGTAAAATAGCCTATTAATATAAGCCAGTAACTACTTAATTGATAAAGTAGTTACTGGCTTTATTGTTTGAGAAATTTAAAATTCAACGACCTTATCTAAATAGCCTTTCAAATTACATTTGTTTAAATAGTTACATTAATATTAAGTCGTATTTTGATTTGGGTTGGCATGGTATTATTTATTCAATAGAATACAGGCTCTTGGTATTGCTTGGCGTAGATAATGAAGATAATTAAATCGGTTAGTATTATTTTAGTCGTAGGGGTGAGTCTATTGCTATTTATGCTGCGCCCATTTGGCTTGTTCGATAATCATCAGCCTGCTGAAGCAAATACTACAGTGGTATTTTCTCCTGATGAGTTACTTGTAAAGTTACCCCATGGCAACGCTTTACTTGAAATCCTCGATCTCTCTCGATTTGATGGCGATGAAGCGTTAATCAAAATTAATCTGTTGGCTGAGCTCCCCACATTTAAAGACCATCCTCTATACCAAGCTTATTATTTTATGGCCATGAATAACATCATGCTACGTTTAGGTCGCATTGACGATGCATCTACTTATACCAACAAATTACTTGATTTCGCTGAACAAGAACAATTGCAATGGCTAAAAGCGAGCGCCTTATCTGAATTGGCAATAGAGCGAACCAAACGTGGTGATCTTGATACTGCACTCGACTATTTAAATGAATCAATAAAGATTGCAAAAGAGATTAATTACGAAAGACTCTTAATCAAATCTTATAATTCATTGGGTGTGATTAGTATTCTTTCCAGCGAGTATGGCAAAGCGCAAGACTATTTCCATCAAGGCTTAAAGCTAGTCGAGACGAATCCAAAGCATTTATATCATAGTAAAATTATCGGTAACTTAGCGGTTATTTATATTTACTTAGAAGAGTGGAACAAGGCGATTGCGTATATTGATCAGGCAAAGGAAATATATCACCAAGATGAACGCTTAGAGCCTGCAATTATGTCGGTCTTGTTGACCAATGAATCTAATGTCTATTTCCGTTTGGGTGATGCTATAAAAGCGCGTCAGGCTTATGTTGATGCTAAAGCAACACTCGAAAAAGATTCAAGTATAAGATTGCAGGCAATCGTGTTGAATAGTCTATCCAATGTGCTTTATTTAGAACAGCAATATGAATCTGCAATTGCAGAATCTGAACGTTGCCTTTATTTAGTTGGGATACAAGATTTACCGTTGCAACGCGGCCTTTGTTATAAAAGCAAAGCGCACAGTAATATGGCGTTGGGCAACTATAATGCAGCCATAGAAGATCTAAATGCCTCGATTAAAGAAAATAATAAAATAGTTCACACTGCTTATATTACGGGTAACCAGAAGCTGTTATCTGAAGCATATGAGCAATTAGGTAATAATAGCCAGGCATTGAAGTATTTTAAGCTATATTACTTAGGAGACAAGGAAGTGCTGTTTGATCAGCGCCAAAGCGAATTATATCTGCTTGAAGAATCGTTTAATGCCGAAACATCTCGTAATGCACTCGCGCTGTTAAAAACCAAGAATGAAATACAAGATCTTGAGTTAGAGAGACAAACGCTGGTGACTCGGGTTATTTTGGGCGTGACATTTTCTGTCTTGCTAGCCCTTGGTTATGTTCTTAAAAAGAACCTCGACATTAAGAATAAAAACCAATTATTGCAATATTCAAATAGCAACTTAGTCGAGTTATCAACACGGGATACATTAACAGGCTTATATAACCGCCGTTATTTTGATTACTTCATACAGCGTTTAAGGCAAGGTCGCTCGACTTATCGAGATTCAAGCTTTACCCTCGCAATTATGGATCTCGATCATTTCAAAGCGGTTAACGATAATTATGGCCATGATGTTGGCGATCTGGTTTTAATTGAAGTTGCAAAACGTTTCCTGCTGAATTTACCGTCATCAGATTTAATTATTCGTTGGGGTGGGGAAGAGTTTATCTGTGTTATTGAAGATCAAGGCGATATAGCAAGTCTACAGACGTTAGAAAAAGTGTGGGCGGCAATAACAGACGAACCTGTATCGACACCGGCAGGTGACATTAATATCACATTATCAATTGGTGCTGTCACTGATATTCCGACTGCAGAGTTCATGGCTAGCCACACTGAATTACTTAAACGCGCAGACGAACGGTTATACAAAGCCAAGCACACGGGTCGTAATCAAATTATCGCCATAGATTAAAGTCCGACATATACAGTAACTATGTGTTGGGCTTTGTGTGTCTTTTCTATCGGGTTTTCAGTGTGGTTTTCTCAATAGATTTGTAGTACTTTGCTTGCACTGGTAATTACATAATATTTTCGGAGCTAGGGTACATGGCGAGCATAATTTGTTTTGGTGATAGTATTACACGCGGTGAAAGTGACGCTGTCTATGGTGGTTGGGCAGACCGTATTAAAACTCGTTTAATCAAACAGTTTTTGGAAACGGCTAAAGATAGAGTAAGTGTCTTTAATATGGGCATTAGCGGTGAAACTACCGATGGTTTGATGCAACGTTTTCAATCTGAATTCGTTACCCGACTCGCAGACGATAAGCAAAATACGGTGCTGTTTGGTTATGGTGCGAACGACCTCGCTAATCAGGACGGTAGGTTTCTAGTTACTATCGAATCTTATATTGATAACTTAAGTCACTGTATTGAGTTTGCACTTGAGAAAGGCGCTTCGGTGGTATTAATCAATATTACCCCAATAGCTGCTCATCTTGATGGTATTCCTAATATAAACAAGCGTATACGGAATGATGAAACGATTCGTCGTTACAACCAAGCATTGCTAAACTTGTCGGTGAAATACAGTGTGGAATTAATTGATGTTTACACCCCATTTAATGCCAATAAAGAAACGTATTTAACGGCTGATGGTTTACATCCAAATAGCGCGGGGCATGAATTGTTATATCAAGTAATAAGCTCGTCTTTGTTGTCGTAACCTTAATGTTAAAGCATTGAATAGACAGTAAGTGTTTGTGTAATATGCATACTGCGTGAATTGTGACCTACAAGCTATCAAGTTTTCGTTTTCTGGGTGGCTTTGTTGATCTACCCCTACTTACGCTATTATTAATTTGCAATCTTCTTTGAAGCCCCTATGATGAAACTTCTCCTATTTAAAAAAAGCGAGCAATTATGACTAAGAATTATTCTGATACACTGTTTGAAGAGATGAAATTACTGGCTAAATTCCCAACAAAATCTCATTTAGAAGGCATTAAGGTTCATAATGAAGCCGGTCCCTCTGTCATCAGTGCCGCGAAATCACTTTTTGATAAAGGCCTTATTACACGAGACGACGGTGGATATTTAACCGATAGCGGTATTGAAATAGCAGATCACCTACACAGAGTTTTAGCACCATTAAGCTAAAATAATGCGATTAGCTCAAGCAGTTAGTCGCTGTAATATGGTCGACTAACTGCAATCTTCTCTATTTTCCTACTGATTTACTTACCTAAGCTGTTTCACATAATCGTGAGTCTTCAATATCAACTTCTGGACGCGGATTTAGTATCCCAACCTTGTTGACTATATCGGTGATGCTATCAATACTTTCTTGCTTGATATCTTCCTCAAGTTCTGCAGGAGATAATAAATTAATATGTTCAGCAACACTCGCTATCGCGCTGTCTAGTACTTCATTCTCGAGCGCTGCAAAAGCATCTTCAATGTAATCCGCTAATTCGCTTAAATCAGGTAATGCGGAGCGGCAAGCAATAAGCCCTACGTGAATTGAACCGTTGTAGCTATACAGGGTAATGTTGAGTGACATGCCTGGTGGTAATACCGAGATAGGGAAGCACTTATCCATTTTAGCACCCATCATGTATAAGGCTTTGCTTGGCCCTGGGACGTTAGAGATTAATACATTGCCCATTGGTGGCAAGATGGTATCTAAGTTTAGTAATTCACTGGCAGCCGCTAAACCTTGGCTTGCTAATGTGTAGCTGGTTAACGCTTCTTTGGTTAACAGTTTCGTTTCACTTTTCAGCTTTTGACATGACTCTTTGACTGTCATTAAGCGTTCTAATGGACGCTCACCTGCGTAGGCCAATTCAACTAAACTAATCGCAACTTGGTTGTTTGATTCGGTGTCTGCTGCATCTCGTAAACTCATTGGCATTTGTGCGACCAGTGGTTTCTTCAGTACGACGTTATGGGTTGCTAGATAGTTGTGTATCGCCATATCACAAATGGTGACGACCACATCGTTAATGGTTGCGCCAGTAACACGACCGAGTGTTTTTACACGTGCTAGTGGCAATGATGTCATTGCCGCGCGACGTGCGCGTTTTGGGCTGACTGAAAAGGGGGTTTTAGGTGCCATGAATGGTGTCGGCATATCGGCTTTATACATGTTCGTTGCTTGGAACAGTAATTTGGTTGTTAACTTAGTCAGTGACGGTATTGATTTAACGTGTCCTGTGACTAGTTTTGAGGTATCAGTTAGCAGCGATAATGCACTTTTTGCAGTACGTTCTTTTTGGCGACGTTCAACAGACCAGAATGCCGTCATTGGTGATTCGGCATTTTTGCTTAAGTAAGCCATCAGCAGTTGATTGGCTTTTGCACCGTCAGTAAATGCATGGTGGACCTTAACGTAGATAGCAAATTTGTTATCAGCTAAACCATCAATAAGGATCATTTCCCATAACGGTCGGTTACGATCAAGCAAGGTTTCATGCTGGTGCTCAACAAAGCTAATTAGTTGATTGTCATTACCTGGTTGTGGCAGCATGGCAAAACGTACGTGATATGACAGGTCTATATTGTTATCTTCTTGCCAGAAGTATTGGCCGGTCATTTGCTTCTTTAATTTTTGGTTGAACGGTTGTTTAATATCTTGTTGCGACATTAAATTATCAAATAGGTCTCGACTGAAGTTACCAGGGTAGTTTTCTGGTGTTGAGAAGATTTGTAATCCAGCGACATGTTTTGGGCTTGTTACTGTTTCTGTGTATAAAAAACCCATATCAACTAACGTCAGTGCTTCCATAGCCATTTCCTATTCTCTTAATGTGATTGATAGTTTGCGTCCGATTGAGTCGTACCGCACATACATCACATTTGATGTTATGACTTACTGTCACGGATGTTAAAGTTATGTATATACTACATGACTACTCATTAGGGTATATATCATTTTGACATTAATTTACCTAAACGATATATTTACATGACTCATTGTTGTTTTTAATGTTTTGAATTATATGGGTAAAAATATATTTTTGTTGGTTTTAATTCTGAGGTTGGTTATTTTTGATTTTAAATAAGAACAATAAACTGAACATGCTGTTAACAATTAGGTTATTAACAGTAACTTTGGGTGTTGTTAGCTTTTAATGTTGTGCTAGTTGACGGCTGATTTAACGTCAGGATGAAAGCCAGTTGTTTCAGTGACATCCACAAGCGGAGTTGAATTAAAAAATCGCATTTTATATTCGGTATGTTGATTATTGCTTGTCGCGCGAACGGCCAGTGCAACTCGGTGGCTGTTATTTGGATAGAACAACCAATTACGCCAAATATTGGCATCATCAATACGGTGAGCAGCAAAGCTTAATTTAATGTCATCAATGCAGTCTACGTTTTCCTGCTGTTGGTTATCCGGTAGGGTGAAACTGAAGTCTTTCAGCGGTATCGACAAACCTAACCCCCATGCTTTGATGTATGATTCTTTTAATGTCCAGTAATCAAAAAACCGGCTAGTTTGCTGCGCTGTAGACTGAGCAAGTAAATCATTGATTTCAATTTCAGAGAATGAATACTTAGCAATGCTCAGTACATCACTGGTACGTTGTGTGTTTTCTACATCACAACCAATATCATTATTAAGCATGACGGCACAAATGATCAAGTTATCGGTATGGCTAATGTTAAAGCGCAGCGGGAGTGGTGGATTAACAATCTCAGGTTTATCTTTTACGCCTTTTACAAACTGCCAATCAGCTGGCGATAGATCAGCATAATAAGATAACAAATCACGGATAAAGGCGCGGGTGATTAACGCACTATGGCGATCTTTTTCAAACCGAAAGCGTTGTTGTTTTGTCGCCTCTTCTGCTGATAACAGCTCATTATAAGCACTTAATAATTCAGGCTGCTGGATAGTTTTCGGATCAACTGACCATAAATGAATTTCATTTGTGGCGAGGGCTAGTTTATCTGTTGAGGTTGAAAGCACTATTTATTCCATTGCATGACGAGGAGGTTAATGCAGTTATCTTATCATGTTATGTATGGTGATTATATTCAGTGCTGTCGGCTTAGCGGCTGTGAGCAAGTATCTTGATTTTGTGTTGTCATCTATGCCAGCTATATTTATCATTCTGGCGATTGCAGGGTTGATAACATCACGACATAAGTGAATGGAAAATATAGCTAAAAGCCATCAATGACTTTTAGCTATACTTTACAACTAGAATGGATACCAGAATAGTTCTGTTGCCATCACGCGTTTGACAATCGCCAATGTAACAACCAGTGCAATTAAGCCCATCACAGTGTGATCCTGTTTGGTCATTGGCTTCAAGCTATACCAAGTACGTTTTTTGTTATGACCAAAGCCACGTAATGTCATCGCATTGGAGATCTCATCTGCGCGATCTAGGCTTGAGAAAATCAATGGACCTAAAATCTTCGCTACATTTTTGATACGAGAAAGTACCGATACATTTTTTGATAAATCGACACCTCGCGCTTGTTGTGCGTGCATGATGTTAACAAAATCATTTTTTACATCGGGTAAATAACGCAATGTTAAGCTTACCGCATAAGCAATTTTGTAGGGTACGCCTAGACGGTTCAAACTTGCAGCAAACTCAGTTGGATGAGTTGTAAAGACAAAGACTAAAGCAATCGGGAACATACTGAAATACTTTAATGTTACCGTCATTAGGTAATACAGGGTTTCTTGGGTAAGGGAATAATCACCCCAGAGTGGCAGTAACACCGTACTTGAACCAATATACTCCACACCTTGTTGTGGTGCTAACAAGAACATGAATAATGCATTTATGCTTAAGACACTGGCCGTTGCGATCAACAAAGGTCGGTAAACTTGAAAGGGTACTTTGGTTAATTTAAGCAAGCTACAACCGGTAATAATAAGCGCCAGAATAAGGCGTAAATCAAACGTGGTTAAAACAACTGTTACCCAAGCTAAGAACAGGACAAACTTGGTCACCCCATTAAGCTGATGTAAAGCTGAATTAGTATTAACATAGTTAATCCCAAAATCAA